>DASZUY010000112.1:0-29556 GCA_035547495.1 Parafilimonas sp.
AAATATAAACCAACTGATGCAAATATTGCTTTGCTTGCCAAAAGAATTAAAGAAGGTTCAACAGGCGTTTGGGGTAAAGTAGCTATGCCCACACATCCTGAATTGTCCGATATACAAATAAAAAATATGGTGCAGTGGATAATGCATAATGCATCTTCGCCGGATGTGCATTATTATATAGGGCTTGAAGGAAATATTCATTTGCAAACATCAAATACCAATAAAAATGGCGCGTACGTTTTAACTGCGAGTTATATTGATCATGGAATAAATAATGCAGGTGAACGATTGGAAGGTAAAGATGCTGTTGTTATAAAAACAAAATAAACAAGCTGTTTATTTGCATACTTCAAATGCAAAAGCAAGCCTGGAAGAAATGCGCTTATGGAAAAAAATAATTTCATTGATTATATAAGAATTTTTTGCAGAAGCGGTCATGGCGGTGCGGGCAGTAAACATTTTATGCGCACTAAGTTCAATCCCAAAGCCGGACCTGATGGTGGCAATGGCGGCAGGGGTGGTCACATAATTCTTCGCGGTAACAAACAATTATGGACGTTGTTGCATTTACGTTATTATAAAAATGTTTTGGCAGAGAATGGTCATGGTGGCGATAAAGACAATCGAACCGGGGCGAATGGAAAAGATGTAATTATTGAAGTGCCGCTTGGTACCATTGCCCGTGATGAAGAAACGGGAAAACAAGAAGCCGAAATCTTAGAAGATAAGCAAGAAGTAATCTGGATGCATGGTGGTAAAGGCGGATTGGGAAATGCAAACTTTGCAACGGCAACCAACCAGGCGCCGGAATATGCGCAGCCCGGGCAAGAAGGAATTGAAGGATGGAAAACACTTGAATTAAAAGTGCTCGCTGATGTTGGATTGGTTGGCTTTCCAAACGCAGGGAAATCTACTTTGCTTTCTGTGTTAAGTGCAGCAAAACCAAAGATTGCAGACTATGCATTTACAACGCTCACACCGCAATTGGGTATTGTTGAATACAGGGAGGGAAGATCTTTTTGTATTGCAGATTTGCCCGGTATTATTGAAGGCGCTGCAGAAGGCAAGGGATTGGGTCACCGTTTTTTGCGGCATATAGAACGTAATGCAGTTTTACTCTTTTTAATCCCTGCAGACAGTGAGGATCATAAAAAAGAATTTGACATTTTAGTGAACGAATTAAAAGAATACAATCCTGAAATGTTGCACAAAGATTTTATAATTGCTATCAGCAAATCAGATTTGTTAGATGATGAATTAAAAAATTCTATCGAACAGGAATTGCCAAAAAATGTCCCGCATATTTTTATCTCTTCAGCTACAAACAAAGGCTTATCAGAATTAAAAGATTTGCTCTGGAATTCTATTAATAAAGAAACGTCCCCATCAAAAGCTAATTAATGTTAGTTTATTAATTTAATATTAAAAGGTTACCTATTGCTGAAATAAGTATTAATGTGTAAAAAGTACATAATATCTTTGCAAAGATTATAAGATTGCTTCCTTAATGATTGTTAGCCGCCGATTGATTGCAGTGTGATAAAATTTTTAATTAAAAAAACAATTATTATGAAGCAATCATTTTTAAAACTCACCGGAAAAAAATTTGTAACTGCAGCTTTTATTTCAGCATCACTACTCTTAGCAGCTTCTAATGTTCATGCAACAAACAATACAGCGAACATTGAAATCATTTCAAACGATAAACCAAGCGTAGAATTTACAGGCAGCACTTCAGATGCACTGGTTTTTAAAGTACATATCAAAAATCAAAATGCTGATAACTTCACATTAACCATAAAAAATGATGATGGTGTTGTGTTGTTCTCAAAATCATTTGATGATGCAAATTTTGAAAAACAAATTAAGATACTGAAAGGCGATGAATACAATAGTTCAGGCCGCTATTATTTTACGGTTTCATCAGCAAACAAAAACCTGGATGAAACTTATGTAATAAGTGCTAAAGTGCAAACAGTAGACGATGTTACAATAAACAGGTTATAAATTCTTTCATTTGTTAATAAAAAGCTTCCTTTACAGGAAGCTTTTTTATTTTAAAATCATTATAACACTTATAATAAAAATCCTTAGGCAGCGTTAGTTATCTTTGCAGTCCCACAATATTTTTTATTTTTCCAGGTCTGGAAATTTAAAATTTAATATCCCGTAAATCGTAAAAGATCATATAACCTAATGAAAAAATTATTATTAATTGGATCAGTATGTATTTGTGTATTTACCTCAATTATCGCAGCAAAGAATCCCGGTGACGTTTCAGGAACCGTTAATAAAACGGGTTATAGTGCAATGTCGGGTACCGATAATTCTCCCGAAATAAATTATTGGATTGATTCTTTATATACTGAAATGAATTTGGCTGCATCAGGCTTAACGCGTACCGCTTTTTTTGATGCATGTAAAGGTTATGAATACCTGCTTACTAAAAATGCTATTCAAAAACCAGGTCTTTTAACAATATGCGATTATTCTCAAAGCAGCAATAAAAAGAGATTATATGTGCTGAATTTAAATGCCGGTAAAATTCTTTTTAATACCTATGTTGCTCATGGCCGCAATTCGGGTAAAGATTATGCTACGAGTTTTTCAAACAGTGTTAATTCCAATAAAAGTTCTTTGGGTTTTTTAACTACCGCAGAAACATATTTGGGCGATAATGGCTACAGTTTACGGCTCGACGGTTTAGAAAAGGGCGTTAATGATAATGTAAGAAACCGTGCTATTGTAATGCATGGCAGTAATTATGTAAACGGCGAACGCGCCGAAGATGGAATAATGATGGGACGCAGCTTTGGTTGCCCTGCCGTGCCCGCTACAGAAGTTAGAAATATTGTAGATTGCATTAAAGGCGGCAGTTGTGTTTTTAATTATTATCCTGATAAAAACTATACCCAGGTCTCAAAAATTCTTAATGCGAATTTTGTGTGGCCAATAGCTCAATCAATGCAGCAAATTGCTTCTGTAAAAATGCCGGATTCATTAAGAATGATGGATTCAGGCGTTTCACTTAACTAAATTCTTTTGATAGTGATTTAAATTTTTTGCCTACTTTTGCCGACTTAATAAAAGAAGAATAAATCTGGATGCTTTTAAATTAAATTGAGATGTCTTATTTAACTACTGAAAAGAAAACAAAAATTTTTACTGAATTTGGCGGCAAAGCCACTAATACAGGTTCTGTTGAAGCACAAATTGCATTACTTACAGAACGTATAAAAAGTATTTCCCAGCATTTGCAGAGTAACAAAAAAGATTTTGATACTAATGGTGGTTTAATGCAGATGGTTGGTCAGCGCAAGCGATTGCTTACCTATTTGCAGAAACACAATCTCGAAGGTTATCGCGCATTAATTGAAAAGCTCGGTCTTAGAAAATAATAAATGAATGTACATCCCAACTTCAAAGAGGTTGGGATTATTTTTTTGGATTTCTTAAATCCGTTTAGCATTTATTTCGCTCAATATCCAATTTAATTATCTCCACTTTTATCTCTTCGGATTTTTAAATTTTAATTCGATTTTTTATGTTATCACAACCAATACAAGTAAGTTTTAAACTTCCTAATGGTGAAGAAGTTTTTATAGAAACGGGAAGACTTGCACGTCAGGCAGATGGCGCCGTTACAGTTCGCCAGGGCAAATGCATTATTCTTGCAACAGTAGTTGCTTCAAAAGAACCAAAAGAAGGACAAGACTGGTTCCCACTAAGTGTTGATTATAATGAAAAGTTTGCTTCTGCCGGAAGAATTCCAGGTTCATTTTTTAAACGCGAAGGAAGATTGAGCGATTATGAAGTGCTCATTAGCCGTTTAATTGATCGTGCGTTGCGTCCCTTATTTCCTGAAGATTATTTCTGCGACGTACAGGTACTTATTACACTTGTTTCTTCTGATCCTGAAATAATGCCTGATTCACTTGCATGTTTAGTAGCAAGTGCGGCTTTGGCCGTTTCAGATATTCCCATTAAAGAAATTATTTCTGAAGTAAGAGCTGCAAGAGTAGATGGTGAAATGATCATTAACCCTACAAGGTCTCAGCTTGCAAAAGCAGATATGGATTTTATGATCGGTGCTACTGAGAAAAACCTGATGATGGTGGAAGGTGAAAGTACAGAGTGCAGCGAAGAAGATTTAATTAATGCATTACAGGCTGCGCATGATGTAATTCGTGTACAAATAAAAGCGCAACAGGAATTGCGCGAAAAAGTTGGCGATAATGATAAACGTGATTATGCAAAACAGGAGCAGAATGAAGAGCTGAAAAATAAAGTCTCTGATTTTTGTAAGCAGCGTTTGTATGAAGTTGCATCTGGCGCCAGCGCAAAATCAGAAAGAAGTGAAGCGTTTAAATTGATAAAAGATGAACTGATTTTATCATTAGGTGAAGATGTAACGGAAGAGCATATCAAGCTTGCAAAAAAATATTATGAAGACCTGCAGTGGGAAGTTGTAAGAAATATGATTTTGGATGACCGCAAACGTTTGGATGGAAGAAAGCTTGATGAGGTTCGCCAGTTAAATATGGAAGTTGATGTACTTCCTTCACCGCATGGCTCTGCATTATTTACACGCGGCGAAACACAATCTTTAACAACAGTAACATTAGGAACTCCGTTAGATGAATTATTAGTTGAAAGTGCTGCAGTAAGTAATTACAGCCGCTTCATTTTACATTATAATTTTCCGCCATTTTCAACAGGTGAAGTAAAAATGATGCGCGGTCCGGGCAGAAGAGAAGTTGGCCACGGCAATCTTGCCATGCGCAGCTTAAAACAAATGATGCCGGGCAATGAATATCCTTATACTGTTCGTATAGTGAGTGATATTTTAGAAAGCAATGGTTCATCATCCATGGCAACTGTTTGCGCAGGTTCACTTGCATTAATGGATGCAGGAGTTCCTATTCCCAAACATGTAAGCGGTGTAGCAATGGGATTAATCACCCGCGCAAGTGATAACAAGTACGCCATTCTTACAGATATTTTAGGTGATGAAGATCATCTCGGTGATATGGATTTTAAAGTTACCGGAACACGCGAAGGAATTTGCGGCGTACAAATGGATATTAAAATTGATGGCTTGAGTATGGAAGTTATGCGCGAAGCTTTAGAGCAGGCACGCAAAGGAAGATTACACATTCTTGAAGCAATGTATGAAGCAATGCCTGCCGCCAGAAGCGAAGTGAAATCGCATGCACCAAGAATGGAAAAATTAATCATCGACAAAGAATTTATTGGTGCTGTTATAGGACCCGGTGGAAAAGTAATACAGGAAATTCAGAAAGAAACAGGAACAACCATCAACATAGAAGAAGTTGGCAACTTTGGTGAAGTAAGTATTTTCTCAACCAATAAAGAAGGTGTTGAAAAAGCATTGAAATGGGTGAAGGGAATTGTTGCTGTGCCGCAGGTTGGTGAGGTGTATGAAGCAAGAGTAAAAACCATTCAACCATATGGCGCCTTTGTTGAATTCTTACCAAAGAAAGAAGGTTTGTTACACATCAGCGAAATAAGCTGGAAGCGTTTGGAAAATATGGAAGGTGTGTTGAATGAAGGCGACATAGTGAAGGTTAAATTAATCGGTATCGATCACAAAACCGGTAAGTTTAAATTAAGCCGCAAAGCATTAATGCCAAAGCCTGAAGCAAGACCGGATACAAGACCAAGACCGCAACAGGAATCGCAGGATTAAATCGAATTTATATAAACTTAAAAGCCACTTAAGCAAGTGGCTTTTTTATTTTAGGCAAGTTCTTTATCTGCTGCTTCAAACAATTTTTTTTCTTTCCACTCATACCATTTATGCGGCATTGTTTTTTTCATCAGGGTATCTATATTGCGCATACCTGCAATATTCCACAAGCCTTTTAATTTTCCGGCGATTGAATTATTCAATGCACGCAAACTCATTGCAAAACCACTGTCTAAATATTCCATGTGATGCCAGTAGCCGCCGGGCATAAACAAAGTATCACCATGCTCCAATGTTATTTCATAACCATCCGCAACATCTAATGCAGGAAATTTTTTTGTATCGAGTTTGCTTTTTTCCGCATCATAATAATTACTAAAATCTGCAAGGCTTAAAACCTCAAATGGTTTGCGATATAATTTATGTTGCTCATCAAATGGAAACAATAAAACTTTTTTTCTGCCCATAAATTGCGTGTGCAGAATATGGCTCAAATCAATATCAAAATGCATGTGCGTGATGGAACCTTGTCCGCCGGTAAATAACATCGGCACACGTTTTACAAAACCTTTCATGTATTCATCCGGCCATGTAAAATCTTTTGTAAGCTGCGGCGCATGGCTAAAAATATTAAACAGAAAAATTCTCCACGCAGCTGGTCCTTTCTGAATCATATCAATATAGGCACCAAACGTAGTATAATCATCAGCCTTATTTATGGGCGTGTACGCGTCACTTTTTACATTGTTGTAAATGCCTACTTTTTCGTTGCCCACAATACTTTTAAAATAATCCCAATTCCATTTGGTATAAGCCGGCCATTGCTTTGCAAAATTTTTTATTACAATCGGAATTTGCGGTGCATAATAGTTAGCTTTAAAATCCGCAGGGCTAATATCATCCACAACTATAACCGGTTTTAAACGCATATCGAAAATTAAATTGCAAAAATAATTACATACTCGTTAATGCAAAGTTGATATTAAATTCATTTTTTGGTAACACAGACATTCTTTTTTCTGAAGCTTATATTGCGTAAAATTTATTCATGCGCATCATCAGTTATAATGTAAACGGAATTCGTGCAGCGATTAAAAGAGGATTTTTAGATTGGCTGAAAACAAATCCTGCAGATGTGATTTGCATACAGGAAACGAAGGCTGCAAAAGAAAATGTTGATCATACTTTATTTAATGAATTGGGATATTTTGATTACTGGTATTCTGCGCAGAAAAAAGGTTACAGCGGCGTTGCTGTTTTTACAAAGATTGAACCTGCAAATGTAAAATACGGAACAGGGCATAAAGTAAGTGATGATGAAGGAAGGGTTTTGCAATTGGATTTTGGTGATACGCGATTGATAAATGCATACTTTCCATCAGGCACAACAGGAGAGGTGCGGCAAAACTTTAAATATGAATGGCTCGAAGAATTCTTTAATTATCTCGAGACGGTAAAGAAAACAATTCCAAAAATTGTTTTGTGCGGCGATTATAACATTGCACATAAAGAAATCGATATTCATAATCCGAAAGGCAATGTAAAGACATCTGGCTTTTTGCCTGAAGAACGTGCATGGATGGATAAGTTTTTTGAGAATGGTTGGGTTGATGCATTTCGTGTACTGCGTCCTGAACCGCATCGGTATAGTTGGTGGAGCCAGCGTTTTCCAACCGTAAGAGAACAAAATAAAGGCTGGAGGATTGATTACATCAATGTTACATCAGCTTTAAAAAATAAAATAAAAGATGCAGAAATTTTACCTGATATAAAACATAGTGATCACTGTCCTGTTTATCTTGAAATAGATATTTAAATGCTTTTTGTTTCCATTAATTTTACACATGACCAACTTCTTTAAAATGATACAAATATTTTCTTCCTTTATTTTGATTTGCCTGCTTTCGTTTTGTAAAAAATCAACTGATGCAAGTACAAATCAACCACCACCAGAGCCGCCACAGGATACATCATCTTATCAATTAGTTTGGAGTGATGAATTTGATGGCTCAACCATTGATACATCTTTTTGGAATTTCGAGATCAACGGTAATGGCGGAGGCAATCATGAACAGGAATATTATCAGCCACAAAATGCAAGTATAGAAAATGGTAATCTCGTAATCACTGCAAAAAAAGAAACCGTTGGTTCTAATAATTACACTTCTGCGCGAATGACAACGCAGGGCAAAAAAGAATTTGAATATGGCAAGATAGAAGCGCGTATTAAAATACCGGTGGGACAAGGTTTTTGGCCGGCGTTCTGGATGTTGGGTTCAAATATAAATTCTGTTGGATGGCCTAAGTGTGGTGAAACAGATATTATGGAACACATCAACACGGATAGTCTTATTTACGGCACATTACATTGGGATAATAACGGTCATGTGCAAAGCGGTGACAAGATTACTTCAACGCCTTCAGCCTATCACGTGTACAGTGTTGAGTGGGATAAGAATTCAATAAAATGGTTTGTAGACAGCGTGCAATATCATGAAGTAAATATTACGAACAACAGCACCGAAGAATTTCATCAGCCATTTTTTATTTTATTAAATTTTGCAGTTGGCGGCGATTGGCCGGGGCAAACGATTGATGATAATTTGTTGCCTGCAAAAATGTATATTGATTATGTAAGAGTTTATCAGAAACAATGATAACGGTCAGACGCTTCAAAAGGTCAGACCGTTACAAATTCTTACACAGCTTTTTCCAGCATCTCAATAATTTCTTTTGTTGTTCCTGTCTCGCCTAAACGCGGAAATATATTTTGTATGCTGTTGTGATGTGCCGATTCATTTCTGTCCGTCATCGCATCCGTTGCGAGCGTAATATTATAACCTAACTCACTTGCGGCTCTTGCTGTTCCTTCAACACCGATGCTTGTTGAAATTCCTCCCAACACAATGTTGGTGATTGATTTTTTCTTTAACTCATTGTTTAATTCAGTTTCAAAAAAAGCATTCCATGTATGCTTGGTGATGTAGATGTCATTTTCATCAGCCTGCACTTTATCACTGATCTTATAAACGTCTTCGTCATTTGGAAACGGTGGCATCTTCGCTTCCTTTCTTGATTTCATCCATGCAGCACCAGAAGGTTTAACATTCACCAAAACAATTGGCAATTTCTTTTTTCTGAATGCTGCAATTAAATCATTTACATTTTTTAAAACATCTTCAACCGAATGCGGTTTTGTTTGAACTGAAACAATTGAGTTTTGCAGATCAATTAAAACCAATGCTGTGTTTTTATCAATTGCTGTTATCATATAAAATTATTTTTATGATGCTGCTGCTTCAACCGGTTGCAGGTTTTCAACCTTAGGCATTTTTACAGCTTTTAATTTATTTCTGTTTAAGAATCGGAAATGTAAATAGCCAATAAATATTGCAATGCAACCTTCTGCTAATACTGTATTTGGAACACCTATCATCTGCGAAACAGAACCAACGATCAAACCGCCGAGTGGCTGCATCCCAAAAAATGCCATGGCATAAAAACTAATCATGCGACCGCGCATTTTAGGATCTGCCGTTGTTTGAACAAGCGTATTCGTAATTGTAATTTGCGACATCATTCCAAAGCCTGCAAGCATTGCACACATTAATGCAAGCGGGTAATAATGCATGTGCGAAAACAAAACCAAACCCGTTCCAAAAATCAATGTGTTTACAGCAAGCACTTTTCTCAAATTACTTCCTGGTTTTAATGAGGCAAGAAACATGGCGCCACCAAAAGCACCAAGACCAATCATGCTATCAATAATTCCAAACGTTGATGCACTGCCTTTAAAAATATCTTTTGCATAAACAGGAATGAGTGTACTGAATGGAAGTACAAATAAACTTATAAATGCAAGCATACTTATTATAAACTTAAGCGCCTTTGCATTTTTAAGATAGGTCCATCCATCTTTTAAATCTTGTATAATATTTTTTTCAGAACGAACAGTTTGCGTTTTGGGTAAACGCATCATTAATATGCATGAAATAACTGCAATAAAACTTACTGCATTCGAGCCAAAACAAAACGCATCACCAAATTTTTCAAGTATGATCCCCGCTATTGCAGGGCCAATTAATCTTGATAAATTCACCATGGATGAATTTAATGCGAGTGCATTGCCGAGATATCTTTTGTCTTCTATTAATTCGTTTACCAGCGATTGTCTTGCGGGAACATCAAATGCATTGATAACACCAAGTACAAAACTTAATGAGAGAATAGCCCATACATTATAATGCTTTGAGATGATGAGTAAGGTGAGCAATACTGCCTGTATCATTGAGGCGATCTGTGTAATTAGCAAAACACGATAGCGGTTATGCCGGTCTGCAGTTACACCGCCGAGAAATGAAAAAATAAATGCAGGAAACAAGCTTGCAAACAATGAAAGTCCGAGCATAAATTTAGAATGCGTAAGTGAATACACCACCCAGCTTACCGCTGTTTTCTGCATCCACGTTCCAACAAGTGAGATGCATTGCCCGATAAAATATAACCTGTAGTTTCTGCTTTTAAAAGCTGTAAATGTTGTAATCTTCATTCTAATTCCTCTTAATCATCTTCAAAGTCAACCAATTTTTTTAACGGCAATAAAGCTTTTTTTAATACTGCAATTTCTTCGCCAGTGCAGCTTTTTAAAATGGCATTATACAACCAGCTGTCTTTTTCATTTCTTACACGACTTATTATGGCAATGCCGCTTGCCGTTAAAGAAATAAACGATTTGCGCTTATCTTCTTTTGAAGAACGGCGTTTAATATAACCAAGCTCAGAAAGATGATTTAATATTTGCGACATTGACTGGCTGGTAATTTTTTCTGCAGACGCAAGTTCATTCGGAAGCATTTCTCCTTCATTGAACAAAAGACCTAAAACAGATCTTTCTGTAAGTGAAAGCGTCATTCCTGTTACGGTATGTTTACGCAGCTTTTTTGTAAGCCGTGCAACCGTATTGCGTAATTCAGAAGCTAATTCTATGTCGGATGCTTTTGCCATTATTAAAGTAAACTTGTAAGTTTACCTTACAAAATTACGAAAACGGTTTTAAATAAAAAAGGCGCTTTTAAAGTGCCTTAAATTTTAGCGAAGTTTTATAATTCTATTTCGATAACACCATTTGTTTGGTGTCTATTAATTGTCCATCAACATATAAACTATATTGATAGACGCCTGATGAAAGCATTGAGGCATCAATATTTACAGATCCCTTATTATTTGAAAGCGAAATTGTTTTTGAAGCATTTCCAATTTTATCGGTAATGATTATTTTGGCTGAAGAATATTTTACCGGCAATGAATAATTGATACTTGTTGAATTCGAAAATGGATTAGGAACATTTTGAAATAAGGTTGCAGAAGGTAAAGCTGTCGACTGTTGAACATTGGCAATGGACTGGTTTGAAACAATCATTGCTTTTATGTTTTCAATTTCGGATTTCAGATTTTGGATTTCGGATTTTAAAGAATTATTTTGTGATGATAATTCCTGCACAGCTTTTACAAGCGGAACAACAAAATCTGCGTAGCGTAAACCATAAATATCCTTATCACCTGCAGGCACATCAACTCCGCTGAAATCATAATTTATTTTTTTGGCTGCTGCTTCCACTTGTTGCGCAAGAAAACCACTAAACTGAATTTTTTGTATGTCGTATTTTTCTTTATAGTTATCAGTATTTTTCTTTCCCAAAATATTTTCTTCTTTACTTAAATCGAAATGATATGTTACCGGTTTCAGCAGGTTAATGAATGCAAGTCCCGGTACATTTTCTTTAATATTATTTTTTATTCTTTCATCAGAAAAATTTGTCCATCCAACTGCACCACCAATTGAAGTAACAGAACCATTGCCAATACGAACACGATTGCTTGCACCAGTTATTGCAAGATTTCCAATTGCAGTTGCATTACTTAGTGTGCCGTCGTTTACATCTGCACCATAACCAATAATTGTATTAGAGTTGCCTGTAGTAACTGTATTGCCTGCATGAAAACCTACATACGAATTATTGCTGCCACGTGAGTTATTGATTCCAGCCTCATCACCAATTGCAGTATTGTTTGAGCTTAAATTTTTTTCTAATGCAGATGCTCCTACACAAGTATTATAACTGCCTGAGATATTCGTTTCACCAGCATTATTGCCAATACTTGTATTATAACTACCGTTAGTGTTCCAATATGATGATGCCCAACCGGCTGCAACATTATAATTACCATCAATATTGTTAGCAAGCGATAAGCCACCCAATGCTGAATTATCATGACCTATTGAATCGCTTCTCATACTGTTCCAACCAACCGCCGTGTTATCGTAAGCGCCATAGTACAAAGCGTTTGTTCCGATGCCTGTATTTTCCTGCCCATTTAAAAATTTAAGTTTAATGCCTGCATTTGGTCCTGCAAAAAAATCGCTGTTACTTATTGAATAAATCATTGGCGTATCTGAGATATATATTTTGCCTTTTATAAAAAGATTTTTCCAGCTTTTAGTATTGTTGCCAAGACTAAATGAACTGTCTTTTGAAGGCAATAAATTCACATTTATTTTGGTGGGCGATGTAAGATTAGATAATGCGGTATTTGCGTATTGTGCTTTTGAAACAATCGCAATAAAACATAATGACAAGCTTAAGTATAAATATTTTTTTTGCATATTGTAAATTTTATGATTGAAATTTTTGCTTCGAAGTTTTCTTTGAATTTTATTACTCAATAAATTTTGGATTCAATGATTTAACGTTGCCGGCAAAAGAATTATCTAATGTGCTGTTGGTATCATAACGAACTAAAAGCAAATTCGCTTTACGGTAATGCTATTCACTTCGATATAATAAATTGCTTTGACTCAATCAATCTTCCATCAACATATAAACTATATTGATAAGCGCCTGATGAAAGCGTTGCAGCATTAATGTTTACAGAACCTTTATTATTTGAAAGCGTAACTGTCTTTAATGCACTTCCGTTTTTATCACTAATAATTATTTTGGCTGATGAAAACTTTTGCTGAATTGAATAGCTTATCGTTGTTGAATTTGAAAACGGATTTGGAATATTTTGAGATAATAAAGCTGACGAAATAGCGGTTGACAGTTGACCGCTAACGGTTGACCGATCAAGAATCATTGCCTTTAAATCATCAATTTCTTTTTGTTGCGCCTGATATTTATTTTCAAGATCATTGTTTTCATTTTGTAACGAATCATTTTTTGCAGATAATTCCTGAACAGCTTTTACCAATGGTACAACAAAATCGCTGTAGCGTAAACCATAAAAAGATCTTTGATCATCTGCTGGTTTATCAACTCCGCTAAAATTATAATTTAAACTCTGTGCTGCTTTTTCTACATCTTGTGCAACAAAACCTGTATAAATAATTTTTGATTTTACACTCATCGCCTGTTTCATAATCGGGTCATCTATTTGTCCTGGTAAAGTCTTTCCGCTTTTTGTTGTTGCTGTTTTTTCACCTTCATGCAATTTGTTTTCAATAGCATTTATATTAAGTGTATAAGTAACCGGAGTTAGTTTATTAATGAATGAAAGACCAGGCACGTTTTGTTTAATGTTTTGTTTGTAACGGCCATCAGAAAAATTACTCCAGTTGGCGTATCCACCAATTGATGTAACAGAAGTATTACCTATAACAACTTTATTGTTTGTTGTAACTATAGCATCATTTCCAATAGCTGTTGAATTAGTGAGATGACCGGCGGAGCCGCAGTTGGCATCGCTGCCAATAAATGTATTGTACCAGCCGTCTGTTACATTATCACCAGCTTCAAAGCCGTCTCCGGTATTAAACTCTGCTGAAGTATTTGACCGCAATGCCTGCCACCCGGTAGCCGTATTATTAGCCCCGGTAGTATTAAAGCTAAGCGACTCTTCTCCAACAGCCGTATTATTGGCTCCGGTAGTGTTGTCAACAAGTGCTTGCAAGCCCATAGCAGTGTTTTCTTCGCCCGTGGTATTGTCTAAAAGCGCTCCATGACCCATAGCAGTGTTATCTCCACCCGTAGTATTGTAATACAATGCAAGGCTTCCAATCGCCGTATTCCAGTCAGCAGATGTATTTGAATAAAGCGCTTGTCTCCCGACAGCGACATTATCAACACCGGTAGTATTACCATAAAGTGCTCTTGCACCTACCGCTGTACTACCCTGGTTATCATCAGGTGTGGCAGATTGATGAAATAATGCGCTGTCGCCAATAGCAACTAAATTATTTGCGGACGTATTATTTTGTAATGCAGCATAACCTAAGGCTACATTACTATATCCTATGGTATTGTTTAATAATGCAGCATAACCCACTGCAGTATTTCTATTGGCGGTGTTATTAAAAAGCGCAAATGTGCCAACAGCAGTATTATAAAGGCCCGTCGTGTTACTGTAAAGTGCCTCAGCGCCAAAAGCTGAATTAGAAGAACCAGTTGTGTTTGCTGATAAAGCATAACTTCCAACTGCTGTATTAACATTACCTTGTCCGATTTTTTTTAATGCATTAAAACCAATGGCAATACTGTTATTAGCTGGTGTTGCAATAAATTTTGTTCCGTCTATATAAATGTTACTGTCGAGATAAAGATTTCTCCATGCATTGGTTGTATTACCTACATTGTGATTGCCGTTTCCATCCGGCAAAAGACTTACGTTTATCTTAGTTGGATTTGTAAGATTAGATAATGTTGTATTCGCATTTTGTGCAACGGTTATTTTATTTTGCGCATTAATAGTTGTTAGTGCAAACAGAATGTAACATAGTGTTGTTATGATTCTTTTCATAAAAAAATTTTGAAAGTGAACTATTTGGATAAGATCATCTGTTTTGTAGCAATCAATCTTCCATCAATATATAAACTATATTGATATGCACCCGATGAAAAGGTTGTTGCATTAATATTTACAGAACCTTTATTATTTGTAAGCGTAATAGTTTTTAATGCATTTCCATTTTTATCGGTAATAATTATTTCGGCTGATGTAAACTTTTGCGCAATAGAATAGCTTATCATTGTTGAATTTGAAAATGGATTGGGAGAAGCCTCCACCCAACCTCCTCCAAGGGAGGAGGAGTTAGCAGCCTGCTGATTGTTTGCAGATAATTTATTTGACAGCAATATTGTCTTTATGTTTTCCATTTCAGATTTCAGATTTCCGATTTCCAATTTCATTTCTTCATTATCATTTTTCAAAGAATCGTTTTGTTTTGATAACTCCTGAACTGCTTTAACAAGCGGAACAACAAAATCGCTGTAGCGCAAACCGTAAAAAGATTTTTGATCATCTTTAGGTTTATCTACTCCACTAAAATCGTAGTTTAAACTCTCTGCCGCTTTCTCAACATTCTGTGCTACAAAACCGGTGTAAATAATTTTTGATTTTTCATTCATTGCCTGTTTTATAATTGGATCATTCATTGGGTTAGGTAATGTCTTTCCATCTTTTGTCGTTACTTCTTTTTCGCCTTCATGCAGTTTTCTTTCTATTGCATTTATATTAAGGGTGTAAGTAATTGGTGTTAATTTATTAATAAAGGCAAGCCCCGGTACATTTTGTTTAATGTTCTGCTTATAACGACCATCAGAAAAATTAGTCCAGTTTGCATAGCCACCAATTGAACTAACAGACGTGTTGCCGATTACTACTTTATTATTTGTCGTAACAGAAGCGCCGTTTCCTATTGCAGTTGAATTTGTCAGATGACCACCTGAACCACAGTTGGCATAGTAACCAATGAAAGTATTATAAGAGCCATCTGTTACATTACCCCCAGCCTCTGCACCGTCTGCTGTATTATAATTTCCAGTTGAATTAGTAAACAAAGCACCAATGCCATTTGCTGAATTATACCCTCCGTATGTATTGCTTGTTAATGCATTACTTCCTGTTGCTGTATTATCACTTCCTACATTCCCTGCAAGTGCGCCCGCTCCGCTTGCAGTATTGTCGTTGCCAGAAGAATTTTGCTGCAATGCTTCATATCCACTCGCTACATTATAATTTCCTATTGTATTATTTAACAGGGCAAGAAAACCAACGCCGACATTATCATGACCTGAGGTGTTTGCTTGCAAAGAATAACCTATTGCAATATTTTCATTACCGTTGTTATTAGCCAAAGCATCATTTCCTACTGCAACATTATCATTTCCTGCATCATTTGCACTTAATGCAGATACACCAACTGCTATATTATCAGACCCGGTTCTATTAGTATAAAGAGCACTAACTCCAACTGCAGTATTGTTGCTGCCATTCGTGTTTGCATATAATGCGGTTCCGCCTAATGCAGTATTGTTATTACCGCTTGAATCGTAAAATAGGGCTTTCCATCCGGTAGCAGTGTTGCCGGAACCGCTGGTTACCTGGTGTAATGTGTGGGAACCAATACCAAGATTATATAATCCAGTATAGGTTAAATTACCTGCATTAGGTCCTGCAAAAAAATCGTCTGTGCCATGTATATAAATACCAAGTACGTTATTAAAATAAATTTTCTTCGAGAGATATAAATTTAGCCATGATTTGGTTGATGAGCCTAAATTATGCTGCGCATTTTTGCCTGGCAATAATGCCTGATTAACAGCAGTCGGACTTGTAAGATTGGATAAAGAAGTGTTTGCATAAGTTTGTGCATCACTCTTAACAATAATATGCATGCTTATTAGGGTAAGCAAAATGAGTAGAATTGTGTTTCTCATAATAATGATTTTGAATAACGAAACTATTTGCTAAAAGATGCTCAGGCAATCCCGAATGTGAGGGAGAAAAACAAATTCATTAAAGACACAGACTGTAATCTTATTTAATAAAATCGTTTATTTATAGTATGATTTAATGAGTAACTAATGCGCATGAGAATTATAATATTGATTTTTATTTTACTTGATGTATATAAAATCTATGCTCAGGATTCAACCAAAATAAAATCACTTCAACACGATTTATTAGTTGCAAAAGATGATACTTCAAAAGTGAATGCATTAAATCAACTTGGCTGGGAATATCATAATGCCAATACGGATTCTGCGATGTATTATGTAAAAGCTGCATTATTAATTGCAGAAAAAGTTTCGGCACAAAAACAAATTGCCACCGCAAAATTTTATATAGGTCGTTTGTATTATAACAAAAGCGATGATGACAGCGCGATAAAAAGCTTTGATGACGCATTAACAATTAACGAAGCGCTTAATAACATACATGGCATTGCCAGTGCGCATATGTATAAAGGCTATGTGTATTATCATATGAACAGGATGGCTGATATGCTCAACGAATTTTTAATGTCATTGAAATATGCTGAACAATCCGGCGACAAAAAAGCAATATCTGATGCACTGTACTCAGTAGGGGATTATTATCTGCACAACAAAGCGCCCGACTCTGTTAATGCTCTAATAGCAAAAACATATTTTTTGCAGGCGCTTAATATTGATAAAGAACTGGATTTAAAAAGTAATATCGCTACCGATTATGAATATCTCGGCGACTGCTATATGTATCTGCATAATTTTACAGAAGCAGAAAAAAACCTCAGGTTAGGTCTTGCATTCTTTGAAAAATTAAACGATGAGTTTCATGTTGGCACATCGTACAGTTATCTCGCTAATTTATATGGCGCAAAAAATAATATTGATCTAAGTATTGAAAATTATCAAAATGCAGAAAAGATATTCGAAAGACTTGGCTCAAACCTGGAAGCTTCTGATGTATCCGATAATATTGCTATGGCTTTGTATAAAAAGAAAGATTATACTAACGCATTAAACATTGCGCAGCACGGACTTGAAATTGCAAAGCAGGTAAATGCGATGCAGCAAATGTTTTATTTATATATATCGCTGGCAAAAATTTCAGGCGCTTTAAAAGATTTTAATAAAGCATATGGCTACCAAGTGCAGGCAACAGCATTAAAAGATACTATTAACGAAAATGAACAACGTGATAAACTGGATGAGCTGCAAACGAAATATGAAACAGAACAAAAAGACAAGGCAATTAAATTATTAAATACACAAACAAAGCTTGATAAAGAACAAATTTCAAGACAGCATATTCTCGAATTATTTTCTGTGATAAGTATTGTATTGATAATGGTTTTATCAATAGTACTCCTAAATCGCAATCGTATCAAACAGCAATTAAAAGAAGTAAATGTGCGCAACCAGCTTGCAGCAGATTTACATGACGAAGTAGGAAGCTCACTAAGCAGCATTTTATTGTTAAGTAAAATGGCTGCAGAAAAAGCGGATGCAGAAAGTAAAAAAAGTATGCTTGAAAAAATTTCTGGCAATACAAAAGATGTAATAGATAGAATGGGAGATATAGTTTGGATGATGAATCCTAAATATGACGAAGGCGAAAACCTGCGTGAAAAACTGGAGCAATATATTGCGAGAATAAAAGATGTTGCATCATTTCGTGTTTACTTGGAGATTGATGCAGCTATTGATGTAATTAAATTTCCGATGGAAATAAGAAAAACAATTTTTCTCATTTTTAAAGAGGCGATAAACAACACTTTAAAATATGCAGAAGCTACCTCGCTTTCTATTTCATTAAAGCTGATTGAAAAAAATGTGCAACTAAAAATTGCTGATAAAGGAGAGGGATTCGATAAAGAAAAAATCACTTCCGGAAATGGACTTGATACAATGGCTTTGCGAACAAAAAATTGTAAAGGAATTTTTAAGATTGAATCTGAAGAAAACAAAGGCACAATAATCACTGCAACAATCCCTATCCCTCATTTTCGGTAGATTTATTTGAATAATTATTTATCAACTTGCAATATGCTTGTACCCCAAAAAATTAAAGTTGTAATTTTTGAAGACAATAAACATTTACGTGAATCGCTTCAACTGCTTATTTCTTCGTCGGGAAAATTTGAATGTGTTGGTGCATTTGCAGACGCGCGTAACGTAATTGGTATCATCAGTAAAGCCATGCCTGATATAATTATTACTGATATCGAAATGCCGGTAATGGATGGTATACATGCAACGGCTTTGATTAAAAGCAAATTCCCTGAAATACCTATTCTTATTTTAACTGTATTTGATGATAGTGAAAGAATTTTTCAATCGTTGAAGGCAGGTGGCAATGGTTATCTTCTAAAAAATTCCTCGCCTGATGAGATATTGAATGCATTGATGGAAGTGTATAACGGTGGCTCGGCACTTTCACCTGCAGTTGCGAGAAAGGTGATACAATTTTTTCAAACTAATAACCTGCAACAAAACGATTATCATCTTACGCAAAAAGAAAGAGAATTATTGCAGCACCTGGTTGAAGGACTGAGTTATAAAATGATTGCCGATGTAATGATGATTTCTTTTGAAACAGTAAAATCGCATGTAAAAAATGTTTACCGCAAATTGCATGTAAGCAGCAATTCAGAAGCGGTTGCAAAAGCAATCAAACAAAAAATTGTTTAGTTGTGATAATAAAAAAACCCACGCATTAACGCGTGGGTTACAAAAAGTATATTGATATTTTATTTCAATTTCGCCAATGCATCTTTAATTCTTGCCCAGCCTTTTTCAATATTCTGCATACTATTGGCAAAAGAAAAACGAACACAATTTGGTTCGCCAAATGCATCACCCATCACGCTTGAAACATGTGCCGTGTTTAAAAGATACATGCACAGATCATTTGCGTTATTAATGGTTGTTGTCCCATCACTCTTGCCATAATAAGAACTCACATCAGGGAAAATATAGAATGCACCTTGCGGTTCAAAACATTTTAAGCCCGGAATTTCTTTTACTAACTCCAAAACTTTTTTTCTGCGCTCAACAAATTGTTCAACCATTTTTTTGCTGGGTGTTAAATCTTCTGTTAAAGCGTTGATGGCAGAACGTTGTGCAATAGAATTGGTGCCGCTTGTAAACTGCCCCTGTATTTTTTCACATGCTTTTGCAATTTCCGGATTTGCAGCAATGTAACCTAAACGCCAGCCCGTCATTGCAAAACCTTTACTCAAACCATTTACAATTATTACGCGGTCTTTTAAATCATCAAACTGCGCAATGCTTTCGTGCTTGCCAACAAAATTGATGTACTCATAAATTTCATCAGAAATAATTGCAATGTCTGGATGCTTTCGAAATACATCAGCCAACGCACTTAATTCTTCTTTTGAATAAACAGCACCTGAAGGATTGCATGGTGATGAAAATAAAAATGCTTTTGTTTTTGGTGTGATGGCTTTTTCCAATTCCTGCGCAGAAATTTTAAAATCCTTTTCAAGAGTTGAACGAATCTCAACCACTTTTCCTTCAGCCAATTTCACCAACTCAGAATAGGTTACCCAATATGGTGTTGGAATAATTACTTCATCGCCTTTATCAACCAAAGCCAAAATAATATTTGCCAAACTTTGCTTTGCACCGGTTGATACCACAATGTTTTCAGGCTTATAATCTAAATTATTGTCGCGTTTAAATTTTGTACAAACTGCCTCGCGCAAATCGAGATAGCCCGGTACAGGTGTATAGTGGCTCCAGTTATCTTCAATCGCTTTTATCGCCGCATTTTTTATATGCTCAGGTGTATCAAAATCCGGTTCACCTAAACTCAAATCAATCACATCAATTCCTTTTGCTCTCAGTTCACGACCGAGCTTTGCCATTTTCAAAGTTTCAGGCTCATTAAATCTTTGTAATAAGGAAGACAGTTGCATGCTTAAATTTTTTCGGCTGCAAAGATATGGGTGCGAATGATGAATTATAAATTATGAATGATAAATGAATGCAAATCGTGAAAACTAAAAAAGGAATGTGAATAATATCATTTCATTCATAACTCATCGCTTATACCTTATCATTATAACTCAATTCTTCCATCTTTCATGTGCAGAATGCGGTCGCTCATTTCAGCCATTTCTTCGTTGTGCGTAACGATGAGAAATGTTTGTTTGAATTTATTTCGCAACTCAACAAATAACTCGTGTAATTCTTTTGCATGAACAGAATCTAAATTTCCTGTTGGTTCATCAGCAAAAACAATAGAAGGTTTATTGATTAATGCACGTGCGACAGCAACACGTTGTTGTTCTCCGCCGCTGAGTTGATTGGGTTTATTATCAAGTCTTTCTTTTAAACCAAGCGTGTTTAATAATTCAGCTGCTTTTTCTTCTGTTTGTTTTTTGCTGTTGCCGGCAATCCAGGATGGAATGCAAACATTTTCCAGCGCCGTAAATTCGGGTAGCAGGTGATGGAATTGAAAAACAAAACCCATGTGATGATTGCGAAAGTCTGCAAGCTTCTTATTTTTTAGCCGGTGTAAAGCAACATTGTTCAAAAATATTTCGCCGCTGTCCGGTGTATCAAGTGTTCCAAGAATATGCAACAATGTACTTTTTCCTGCACCGGATGAACCAACAATGCACACAATTTCGCCTTCATTAATTTCAACATTAACATCTTTTAAGACTTCTAAATTGCCATAATTTTTCTTTATGTTTCGCGCCGTAAGCATTGATGTTCTGAGTTATAAGTTTTGAGTTTTGTATTCAGCGAAGAAACAAAAAACTTTCAGCACAAAAATTTAAAAAGCATTATAGAATACTCATTTGGATATTTCCCCACAAAACTTACTTTTGCGCAAATTTTAAAGGCATGTTCTGGAGTTTAGAATTAGCAAGCTATTTAGAAGACGCACCCTGGCCCGCTACCAAAGACGAACTAATTGATTATGCCATTCGCTCTGGCGCTCCAATTGAAGTTGTTGAAAACCTGCAGGAACTTGAAGATGAAGGTGAGGTATATGAAAGCATTGAAGATATTTGGCCCGACTATCCAAGCCAGGAAGACTTTCTGTTTAACGAAGACGAATATTAGTTAGCTCCGCTTCGGTTTCTTTGAAAAAATTTATTACAGCAGATGCAAATTCCGGTGTTGCCGCGGCATGATTGTGATCGCCGGGGCATAGCGCTCTTTCTGCATTTGGAAATAGAGAAGCAAGTTCACCTGCTGAGCCATTATCAACATCTTCTGTTCCATGAACTACCAATACCGGTGTTTTAATTTTTTGCAATACTTCTTTTGGCGTTGATGGCTGATACTTCTGTAGCAATGCAAGCGCCTGTTGATCTAAACCTTGTTTTTGAACATTCTGCACCATTGCATGCAATTCAGGAACTGTGTCGGCAGCGAGCGCATGATAAAACATAATTCTTCGAGGCCAATTTGGATTTGTAAAGTCGGAACCCATTCCGCCCATAACTCCGCGTTTCAAATTTTTATCTAATGCAAGCAAACGCGCTGTAATAATAGAACCTCTCGAATATCCAACCGCATAATAATTGTTTACGTGAAGATGTTTAAGCAAGAACATTAAGTCTTTTGCTTCCGCATCATTTTCGTAAGCCCGGTCGTTATGTGGCTTATCTGATTTTCCGTTGCCACGCAAATCGACCAAAATAACTTTAAAACCATTTGCAAGTAAACTATCAAACAAAGGAGTGTGCCTCCATGAATTGCTGTTTACAATAAAACCATGCACGAGCAAAACAGGAAAACCATCACCATGCACTTCATAATAAATCTTTGTTCTGTCGAATGATGAGAAATAACCAGAATCTGTTTGTGCGAATGAAAATTTCGCAACAAAAATGAAAGCGATAACAGCAAGTAGTTTTCTCATCATTGAAAATTTATTCTTCTTTTAAAAATGGATAACGATAATCAGTTGGCGGATTAAATGTTTCTTTAATTGTTCTTGCACTTAACCAGCGATATAAATTTAAGATACTTCCGGCTTTATCGTTGGTGCCGCTGGCTCTTGCGCCGCCAAATGGCTGCTGACCAACAACTGCACCGGTTGGTTTATCATTGATATAAAAATTGCCTGCCGCGTTTCTTAACTTATCTGTTGCTAATGCAATGGCGTTTCTGTCGCGTGCAATAATGCTTCCTGTTAAAGCGTAAGGTGAAGTTTTATCAACAAGCGAAATTGTTTCTTCAAATTTATTTTCATCATACACATAAATGGTAAGCACCGGACCAAAAATTTCTTCGCATAAAGAAACATAGTTCGGATCTTTTGCTTCTATTACTGTTGGTTCAATAAAATAGCCTTTTGTTTTATCGTGATTGCCGCCAACAATAATTTCTGCATTTGTATCTTTCTTTGCATTTTCTATGTATGAAGTGATTTTGTTGAACGATGTTTCATCAATCACTGCATTTATAAAATTGCTGAAATCTTCTACAGTTCCCATCTTCATCGTTTTAATTTCAGCGATGAGTTTTTCTTTTATTTGATTGGCAAGATTGGAAGGTAAATAGGCGCGTGAAGCAGCAGAACATTTTTGTCCCTGGAATTCAAAAGCACCTCTTGCCAACGCAGTAACAGTTACATCAACATCAGCAGATTTATGCACGAGCACAAAATCTTTTCCGCCTGTTTCACCTACAATTCTTGGATAAGATTTATAATTGCCAATATTCTCACCAATCGTTTTCCAAATCGTGTTAAACACACCGGTACTTCCTGTAAAATGTATGCCTGCAAAATCACGATGCGAGAAACAAATTTTACCAAGCTCTTTTCCATCAACATAAATTAAATTGATGACACCATCAGGCAAACCAGCTTCTTTTAAAATGCGCATGAACATTTGCGCTGAAAAAATTTGTGTATGTGCAGGTTTCCAAACAACAACATTACCGCACATGGCTGCGCTGGTTGGAAGGTTGCCGCCAATTGCGGTAAAATTAAATGGCGTAATGGCAAGCACAAATCCTTCGAGCGGACGAAACTCCAAACGGTTATGCATGCCCGGCGCATTATTGGGTTGTGTTTTATATATCTCGCTTAAAAAATGAACATTGAAACGCAAAAAATCTATCAGCTCACATGCACTGTCAATCTCCGCCTGGAAAGCATTTTTACTTTGCCCAAGCATTGTTGTTGCATTCATATGATACCGATATTTGCCCGCCATTAAATCTGCAGCTTTTAAAAAAATATGTGCGCGTTCTTCCCATGGCATATTTGCCCACGCTTCTTTCGCACTTAATGCTGCATCAATTGCTTTGTGTATGTGTTCTGCATTTCCTTCGTGATAATATCCAAGTGTATGCGCAATTTCATGCGGCGGATGTAAAGCTGTCTTCTTTCCTGTGCGCACTTCTTCACTGCCAATAAACATCGGCACATCTGCCTGCTGATTTTTTAATTCTGATAAAACCTTTTTTAATTGTTTGCGTTCGTTAGAGCCTGGTGAATAATTTAAAACGGGTTCATTCGCCGGCATTGGATAAGAAAAATAACCAAAATTCATCGCTAAAAAATTTTCGCAAAGATAGCTTACAGTTTAGAGTTTACTGTTCGTACTTTATAGTTTGATTTTTCACAAATTGTTTTGATAAAGGATTTAAAATTTAGCGAAAGTATTCGGTCTAATCATTGTTCAAAAAAATAAAACAACCTATGATACGCATATTAATTCTTGCAACTTTTGCAACATTATTTTTAGCCAATGCAAATGCGCAAAACTTATCAGCAAAGCAAGTAGACAGTCTTATAAACAACAAACATTTTACATTTGAAGCGCAAAGAATGACACCGCAGCGCGGCGGACAAAGATTTCTAACATCAGAATATTTTTTACGTATTACAGGCGACTCTCTGATTTCTTCTTTGCCTTATTTTGGAAGAGCTTATACAGCGCCCATCAATACTGAAGATGCGGGCTATAATTTTACTTACACCAATTTTACATACAATGTTGTACCTAAGAAAAAAGGAAGTTACGAGGTAACAATTGTCACAAAAGATAAAGTGAATACGGCGACGTTTGTGCTTACTGCATATAATAACGGAAATGCTTATTTGCAGGTAACAAGCATTAACAGGCAGCCCATTTCTTTTAGCGGGTATTTGAAAGAAGGAAAATAATTTTTGAATGATGTTAAACTCTCAGGAAGATTTTCTTTTTATACATAAAGTATAAGAATAGCCACTTTAAGAAAACAAAAGACATCGCCATGATTACTGCATTCCACGGGTTGCCAAATAACTGACCAAGCCATCCAAAGAAAGCATCGTTACTGTATTCCCAATTTATAAATCTTCCGGACATATAAATAAGAATGGAGTTCATGCCAATTACGCGGAAAAAGAATGCCCAGTTTTTATAGCCTTTTACATCGATGATATAATAAAAAATAGAAAGCAGAATTAAACTGTAACCACCAACATTCATTACAAAAGAACTCGTCCATAAATTTTTGTTGATAGGAAAATCAAGGTTCCATAATTGTGCTACGCCAAGAAAAATAATTCCGGTAACAAACATGTATAGTGATTTTTTGCCGCCACTGAACTTTGTATTATTCTTTAAGAAATTTCCGGTCATGATGCCAAGCAAGCCTGTACCAATTGCAGGAATGGTTGACATTAGACCTTCGGGATCATGAATGCCCAAATACAATTTACCGGGCAACACAGAACGGTCAACATACGAAGCGAAGTTTCCCTGCATCGTTAAATCGCCATGCGGAAAACCGGGCGCTGAAGTGAATTTCAATAACAACCAATAACCAATTAATAAGCCACAAAACCAAACTGCCTGCATTCTTTCTTTTGTGTATAAATAAATAATGTTTGCAAACATGTATGCAAGACCAATGCGACCCAACACACTGCCAAAACGTATCTCAGAAATCGGCTGGATTTTCAAACCATTATTGTAAATAATGCCAAGCAACACGAGTACTAAACCACGCTTAATTACACGCGCTAACAATTGGTTTCTGCTTTTTCCTTTTTCTAATTCCCTTCCAACAGAATAAGGTGTTGCTACGCCGGCAATAAAAAGAAACAACGGGAAAATTAAATCGTAAAAATGAAAGCCATTCCATGCGGGGTGTGTAAGTTGATTTGCAAATCCCTGCCAGAAAGAATTGCCCGTTGCAGTTGCCATACTGTGTACAATTTCTTCGGCGCCTGCAATCCAGAACATATCAAATCCGCGAAGTGCGTCGAGTGAGTAAAGGCGTTGCGGAATATCTTTTACGGTATTCGAAATAATGGTAACGTGCTTTACGGCGGTTGTTGATTGTGCCATAATGGTAAGCAATTAATAAATGAAAAATTAAATTATCAGCTTGCAGCAGCAACGCAATATAATTATTTAAACAGCATAATACCTACAATTCTTCTCTTAGTTTTTTGGGCAGCGATTCAACAATCAAATTGTAAGAATCGTCAATCATTTCTTTTATTAAGGCTGATGGAATACTTCCATCTATTACAATCGTGTTCCAGTGTTTTTTATTCATGTGATAACCTGGTTGAATGGCATCATATTGTTCGCGCAGCTCAATGGCTTTGCCGGGTTCGCTCTTTGCATTAAACTGCAACGGATTTGCATCAAGCGAAACCAATAAAAATATTTTATTTTTTATTCTGAAAACAAGTGTCGTTTCACCAAACGGAAAATCTTCTGTTACAGATTTTTTTGAAAGACAATATTCCCGCAACATTTCAATATTCATTCAATAAAAATAAACATACTGCTACGCTTTAAAAATGCTTTATGTGAGAAATGTTATTGTTGAGAAGTATCGTTCATCATTTTTACTGTATCAACCGCAGCAGCCGATGCAGCGGTATCCATTTTATTTATAGTTGAATCGCCGGGCATTGTATGTTTACCTGTAGAATTCCATGTATTTCCTGTATTGGGTTTCGTGTGGCAAGCGATCATACTCAAACAAAATATAAAACAAGCTGCTGTAAAAATTGATTTCAGTTTCATACATATTCTTCTGCATAAACAGTTCAAAGAAAATGCCAGCAGTTTCGATAAATTTTCAAACAAAAAAAACCTGCCAGCTTTTTTAACTGGCAGGTCTGCAATAATTTGAAAATCTTCTATCAACTATATTCCGTACCGTTCGGTAAAAATATTTTTATGATGCAGCAAATGACCATAAATAATAAACGCCAATGCATTTACAGAAACAGGATTATTTGAAGCAGTACCCATACGCATTATTTGTTCATCATTTAATGAAAGAAGAAAAATATCAGTAGCTGCACGTACTGAGTTGAATTCTTGTTTTAAAGATGATAAAGCTCTTTGCTCAGCAAAACCATTTGCTACATAAGCATTTTCATCAAAAGAAGAAAGCGGCGTTTTATCATTGCGCGAAATACGCAATGCGCGATATGCAAAAACCCGTTCCGCATCCATTACGTGTTGCAATACCTGTTTTAAATTCCATTTATTTTCTGCGTAAGCATAATTTGCTTTATCATCAGGCAGGCTGTTATAAAATTCCTGCAAATCGAAAGCGTATTTGTTTACAATTTCGCTGATAGAATTTCCTTCAACAAGATTAATATACCTTGTATAGTAAGGCGCACATTCATTAGCTTGTGGTCTTGGCATGATTTAATTTTTTTCCAAATTGTTTTGCAAACTTGTTTTTGTTTTTTCTTTGTTATCGGGTTTCATAGTGGCGGCATATTCAAGCGCAGCATCAGCATTTACAAAACCGCCAGACACACACAATTGATCCATCGTAGTTTCTTCTGTGCTGTTATAATCGCCCGGCTTATTCACTTCGCCTGTATATGGCTTAACAGATTTTACAATCGCTGTTTTTACCTGCTCTGCGCTTAGTTGTGGATAGTAAGAACGAATTAAAGCTGCAATACCGGAAACAACGGGTGATGCCATGCTGGTTCCATCGTGATAACCATAACTGTGCGGAACCGTTGAATAAATTTTTACGCCCGGCGCAAAAACATCAACCGCATCTTTTCCATAATTGCTGAAGTAAGCAATATATTTTCCTTCATCAACTTTTGGATCTCCGTAAGCCCCAACAGTAATAAAATTTCCTGGCTTTGATTTTATGAACAAGAAATTAGGATTTGGAAAATTATCAACGGTATCTATATCGTGCGATTCATTTCCTGCCGCGTGAACAAGCAACACATCATGATCATCTGCATATTTCACCGCTTCGTCAACCCATTTTTTTTGCGGTGAAAATCCTTTGCCAAAACTCATGTTAATCACTTTCGCGCCGTTATCAACCGCATATTTAATTGCCAATGCAATGTCTTTATCATATTCATCACCATCAGGCACTGCACGAATCATCATGATCTGTACATTGTCTGCAATGCCATTTATGCCAATGCCGTTTGTTCTGTCGGCAGCAATAATTCCACTTACATGCGTTCCATGATCTGCATCAGGACCCATTACATCATTGTTGCCATAATATTTATCATTGATATCATAATAATTATCCTTGATGATTTGTGCGCGATAATCCGGCGGCGCTGTTGTTTTATTATTCAGCTCGCTTCTTTTTTGATCAAGATATTCTTCGAGGTCTGCAAACAAAGCAGTATTTGTTGTTGAAGTATCAACCTGCTCAAGTTTTAAAATATTTAAGAAACTTGTTTTTGCCTGCTGACCTTTTGAACTTGATAATTGTGTTGTTTCCAGGTCGTTTAAAGAATATTCTTTTTTACCAAGCTCTTCCTGCAAAATGGCATCTTGCTTATGCAACGTTTTGTCCAGTGCATCGAGCATCATCACTTCCATTTGCTCATCGCTGGTAACCGTCATTTCGCTGGCTGCTTTTTTCCATTCATCATACAACCATTTATCATCTGCATTTAAAGAATCTTCGTTAATGTTTTTATTATCGAATTTATCTTTCAAAGTATAATAAACTCTTGAACGTTCATCAGAAGCTTTATCCAGATCCTGACCGTTTTTATTGCCTAAAAAATTCCAGCCATGAATGTCATCTACATAACCATTATGATCATCATCAATACCATTGCCCGGAATTTCTTTTTTGTTGGTCCACAAAATCCTTTTCAGATCTTCATGTGTTGTATCAATTCCGCCATCAATTACAGCAACAATAATGGGTGTTGATTTTTTTCCTTTTAAAAATTGATAAGTTTTGTTAAGGCTGATACCATCAACAGAATCTGAAGCCTGGTCATCTAAATACCACGACTTTGTATTTACATTGTCCTGGGCTGAAACAGTAAAACTTAAAATAATAAAAACAGGCAGAGCAAGAATCTTCAATAAACGCATGTGGTAAAATAATTTTTAGCGTACAAATATCCGCAATTAGTAAAATGGTTTTAAATAACGGCGCACAATTTAGGAAAGAATTTAGATAACATGAATTGTGTTAATATCAATAACAATTCTTCTCTTTACACCGCGAATTTCAAAATAGTTATAATCTTTGCCATCAAATTTTTTGTATGCTTAAAGTTGGTGTTTTTGGTGTTGGTCATTTAGGAAAGTTTCATTTAAATAACTGGAAAGAAATTGAAGATGTTGAGTTGGTTGGTTTTTTTGATCCGGATGAAAAAGCTGCAAAAGAGGTTAGCGCAAAGTATAACTTAAAGCATTTTAATTCTGTCGATGCGTTGCTTGATGAAATTGATGCGGCAGATATTGTTGCGCCCACAAATTATCATTTTGAACTATGCCAGTCGGCTATAAAAAAAGGCAAGCATGTGTTTGTTGAAAAGCCAATGGCAGATACTTTAGAACAGGGAAAGCAATTGGTGCAAATGGTAAAAGAGGCAGGTGTAAAATTGCAGGTGGGTCACGTGGAAAGATTCAATCCTGCTTTTTTAGCTTTAAGAAATGTTGAGTTAAACCCGATGTTTATTGAAGTGCATCGCTTAGCACAATTCAATGCACGCGGCACAGAAGTAAGCGTGATTTTAGATTTGATGATTCATGATATCGACATCATTTTAAAATTGGTTAAAAGCGATGTAAAAAATATTTATGCAAGCGGCGTGGCGGTAAT
>DASZUY010000113.1:0-26901 GCA_035547495.1 Parafilimonas sp.
TTTCGTCAAACAAAATTTCCATCGTCCAGTCTTGCGGTAAATTAATATCAAAATCATCCGCAATTTTTTGCACTTCTTCCTCTTTAAAACGCGCAGGCTCGTTTACAAACAAAGCTGACTCATATAAATATTTATCAACCGCATCACACATCACAAATAATTGTATGCCGCGAATATTTGCACCTTCACCACCTTCTGTTTTTTTCAACTGGTCTTTTATGAAATCAAGAATGTTGCTGCGAATGAGCTTTACATCTTTTGGTTTTTGTTTTAAGAAATCAAGCATAAAATTTCGTTGTTACGTTTTGAGAAATTGCTTTGGCTAAAGCCAGTTAAAGCTCGCATTGTTTGTAACCCAAGCCTTAAGGCTTGGGTTAATAAAAGCATCTTCACTACATGGCTTTAGCCAAAGTTGTGTATTCATTTTTATTCTGTTCCATTATTAATGTTGATCGAACCATTTTTCAAATTCGCGATATTTTGTTCAATCACTTTTTGAATATTCTTTTTATCATCAAAACTTTTTATATAACCCATCTGCAATAAAACCGGCACAATACATTTACCCGCCGTTTCTACTGCAAAACTTGAGCCTTTACAATTTTCAACGCGAATGCAGGTAACAATATGTCCTTGCCCATTTGCTTTTGGCGCAAAGAAAACATACCAGCCATCATTAATTCTTTCGCTCTTTACAATGCGTTCCGGTGTTCCTGTTTTTCCTGCAACTGCAATTCCTAATCTATAAACCTTCGGTGCACTTTCTTCAATCATATATTGCGTCATCAGTTTGGTATCTGCAGAATCGTTTACAAGCGCAACACCTTTATTAATTGGTGTTGGATTGCCGCTCACATTTTCAACATAACGATTTGGAATCATCATTCCGTTATTCGCAATGCCCGATGCAATGCGCGCAACTGCAGCCGGTGTTGCAATCAACTGACCTTGTCCCCAAGCCATTCCTGAAACACCAACACCACGTGTACGTTTAATGTTGTTAGGGTCGTAATGTTTCACACTTTGAAATTCTGTTTTGCGCCATAAATCGCGCCACTCATTTTGTTGCTGAATATTGTTCGCATCATAATTATAATAGTAGCCGCCAACACCATGCAAAAACATTCCCGCCTGCAAATACAATGTGCCCATGTATTCCTGCAATTGCTCTTCGTTTGCAAGACGAATAAAGAAAGAATTGTTTGAACGCACAAGTCCTCTTTCAATCGTTATGTAACCAGCTTCATCGGGTTCATTACCTTTTGTGCGAATTAAATCCTGCGGTAAAACATGAATTACTTTTTTAGCGGCATCAATTCCTAATTTATTAAATGCCGCTAATGATGTAACAAGTTTTGCAGTGGAGCCGGGTTGCGTTGCAACTGTAAATCCAAGGTCGTTATCTGTTATCCAATAAGGCAAATCATTTTGTTCTGAAGGCGTAAGTGTGAGCATATCGTAATCATTCACAGGCGGCAGAGGATAACTTGCAGATGCCAACACATCACCAGTATTGTCTTCCATCACCACAACAGAAACTCTTTTGTTAATTAATGAATCATCTGCCTGCAATGCATTTTGAATGCGCGTTTGCAAAGCCGCATCAACAGTGAGTTGTACATCACGATTTCTTTGTTTGAATGAATCAACGGCATTGCTGTTAATGCCTGCAATCAACAACGGTGCAAGTGCACTGTAATCTCTTTTCTCCACCATCATTTGAATAGATGTTTGCGGCAGAAATCTATCTTCTTTGAATCGATTTGCACTTACCGTAAAACTGGTTGAGGGAATGGGAAAGCCGCGCATCTCAGGCGCTTCTTCATACTCAGCAAAATATCCGTTTGATGCACCATTAAAAACATTTGTGTTAGCATCGCCTGTCCAAAAAAACATTTGTTGTGCAAGCGGATAATACCTGTCTGAACGTTTGTATAAAATTGAATCAAGTGTTTGTTGTGTAACACCTAAATTTTTTAAAGAATCAAGTTGCGTATTGATTTGTTCCGGATGACTTGTTGCTAAAATCAAACCTTTTCTGTCCAATAAATTTCCAGCCTGCAAACGGTTCATTAAAATGCTGATGCGCGGATTATAACTAAACATTCGTCCGCCGCTTCTGTCCGCAACCAATGCAGGTTGTACCACCCATTTTTCATTTTTAAAAAGATAAGATGAAACTGTGATGCCGAGCAACACAATGCTCATGCATGCACCAAGCAAAGCAGGAATTAAATTTTTATCCTGTTGCGCAGAAATAAATTTCATTTGCGCAGGTGAGCCTTCAATGTGTGATGCCGATAATAAAAATCCCGCGGCAATCATATTTATAATTAATGATGAGCCGCCATAACTCATGAAGGGCAGCGCAACACCCGAGAGTGGCAATGCGCCTGTTGACCCTCCTGCAATCAAAACAAATTGGATAAATGTTGCAATGCCAATGCCCGAGCAGATATAAAATAATAACGGTCGCCCTGTATGCCTGCCAATAACAATCGAGCGATGTAAGTACACAAAAAATAAAATGAACACAGCAATAATCCCAGCCCAGCCATATTCTTCACCCATTGCAGGAAGAATCATATCTGTGTGCGCTTCAGGAATTGTTTTTGCAAAACCTTCGCCTGCGCCCTGACCGGTTACCCCGCCGCTACTCATCGCCCAAATGCCGTTGGCAACCTGGTCGCCGCCATACACTTCATTATTCCACGGGTCTTGCCAAATCGCTTTGCGGTCAATCAATCTTTGCATTGGTCCTGGAAAATATTTTGCAAGAATCGGAATTTGGTCGAGCAATAAAAATGCAGCAATAACAACGAGCGCCATTACGGTTGATTCACTCAATCTTTTTTTGCCAATTAATGCAAACAAAATAAGAATGCCTGCAACGATGCCTGTTGCCAGCCAAACATTTTTTAAACTCCACACAGCGATCACATATAAAATGATGGATGCTGCCATCTGCACAAAATCACCACGCGAAAAAGAAAATAAAATGATGAATGTAAAACAGCAAACCATTGCCGGACCTAAATCACCCAAAATCAAAAAAAGAAAAATGGTGGCGAGAATTGCTGCAAGCGCAAAAAGAAAAAATTGACTGCGCTTCGTCCATGAATGATAAGTGGAAATAAATCTTTCGTTCGTTGCAAAAAATCCCGCAAGAAAAACTACGATAACAAATTTTACAATTTCACTTGGCTGAAATCCGAAGAGATTTACTTTAACGCCGCTGCCCTCCGGACCATTGCCAAAAAGAATTAATAAGATTAATAAACCGATTGCAACAAAGCTCCATTGCCATCCGTTAGCTGCTGACTTTACATTTTTAAAAATGAATAAGCGATACAATAAAGAATCTGTTGTAAATAGTTTTAGATTGAATAATAAAACAAGTATGATGCAAGCGATGCCTGCGGCGAAATAATATAAAGTGTCTTGCGCTAAAAACCTGTCGCGCAGCGGGTCTTGCAGCGATAATAACGTGAGAAATGATAAGCCGGTTAATATCATTACAACCGGCAGAATTAACTGGTCTGCTTTTTTAAAACGGATGCTGAGAAAAATATGGATGAGAAAAAATCCTGCGAAGAATCCGCCGACAATTATCCAATACCATTTTTCAAATTGTTCGGGCGTTCTTACAATGAGTGATTTTTCTTTTTTAAGAATATTAAAATCTCTTGTTGAAAAAAGTTTTAATGAATGTGGTGATTGATAAAAAGTAAACAAAGCATTTGCATCTAACTGCGAAACACCTTGCGAGCGACCAAAACTATAATTCGGTTGTAAAGGTAGAACTGCATATGCTTTATTATCCGGCAAACCATTAAAAGAAAAATTTCCGTTCGCGTCTGTTTGTGCATACGCAATTAAAGATTGCAGTTGTTTATTGTTGAGTGAATCAACCGCAAAAATTTTTTTAATCGTCGCTGTATTTTCACTCACCATTTTTGCAACTTCTTCTACTTTGTTGCTGTACACACTGTCTTGCGGTAAAATCATGCGAACACGAACAATTACATTTTTCACTCCGCCAGAATTATTTTTTACAACGCCACTAATGTTATGCGTTCCCATCCCAACGTTATTCGTTGAAGAAATCGCAGAAGGGTTGTTTTGTTGCAGTTGAAAAATGGGTGCATCATTATCTGTAAAACCTAAATAAATTCTTTCAGCCATTACACGCTTGCTGAAAGATTCTCCGCCTTGTGCTAATGCAATATCCGCGTGAATATTATATTCTTTTTTGTTCAGGTCACCGATGTTATCAATCGCTGTTGTATCAAGCGTTCTTGCTCGTTGAAAAGTGGAACTGATTAAATCAATATCTTTTTCATCACGAAAATATCTTCCGTTTTGCAGCAAGGTTTTCATTGCTTCGCCGGGTTTGCTGCTGTTGATGTTTATCATCGTTCCTTTTGCAATTCGTGAAGGAACCTCTGAAAAATTTTTACTTACAACAGTGTTGAGTTTATAAAACAAAACAGCCATTACTATTGTAATCAGCAACAGAAAAATTCTTTCTGTATTCCTGTTTGCTTTATGTGTGTTATTATTTGTCATTAATATGTTGCGGCATTATTGTTTGTTTTCATTTTATCTCTGCTCCAGGGAGCAATTCGTGGGTAGAAAAATATTTATGTGTTACCAAACGTTCCTTCGGAACGTCTCGCATTCATTCAATTTTATTCTACCTTCCAAAAGTGCCTTCGGCACTTGAAACATTTAATGATGTATAACATTTTTATGTTTTGTTTTAACTGTATCTTTTTTTATGGATGATAAACTATCCGTTATTTTTCCGCTTACCGTTTTTTCGTCTGATAAAATTTCGTGCTGTACAGCAACATCACAATTTTTAAACTGAACATCTTTCAGATGCAATGCTTTATTTTTTGTGATGATACCTACGTTAAAATTTTCGAGCGTTAAACTGTCTATTAAAATGTATTTGCAATTCGCCGAAAGAATAAATGCGGCATTTTTAAAAGATGAATCTGCAATGATGGTTGTGTTGTTGCCATGAACTATCAGAGAGTCTTTATCAACAGCTAGTGAATCTGTAAAATTGATTGACTGATTGCTTGTAAAAATTTTATTGAGTGAAATTTCTTTTTTGTTGTTGATGCTGTCCGCAAGTTTTTGTTCATCTGCACTTGTTTTCTTCGCAGGTGCAGGCATTATTGCTTTTGGTTTTGGCGGCTGATTGAAATAATCTTTATAAGTGAACCATCCAACAACTGCAAGTAAAATCACTATTAAAAACCAAAGAATGCCTGAAGATTTTTTAGATTCAGTTTTTTCAACAACCGGAATTTGTTCAACAGGTTGCTCAACCGCTTTTTTTTCTTCAACTATTGGTTCTTCTTCCTGTTGCGGCTCTTCGTTTTTTTTTATTGAAACAGGTTTGGTCGCTTCATGAACCAATTGCGCTTTATCGTTCTTCACCAGCACAACCGTTATATTATCTTTTCCGCCGGCTTCATTCGCTGCTTTGATTAATGCTTTGCCTTTTTCTTTTAATGTTTTATGCGACAATAAAATTGATGTCATGGTTTTGTTATCAACCAAATCACTCAGACCATCGCTGCATAACAATAAAATATCAGCAGGCAAAAAAGGTGATTCACCCGTTTCAATATAATCAGGCTCTAAAAATTGTTGCTCATCAAAACCAATCGCTTTATTTATTTCGTTGCGTTTCGGATGATTCATCGCATCCGCTTCACTCAATCTTCCGCTGTCTTCTAAAAAGCCAACAAACGAATGGTCTTTCGTAACCTTAATCAAAGAATTATCGCGCAGCAAATACAAACGCGTATCACCAACATGCGCATAATAAAATTTATTTTCTTCGATGTCTGCCAACGCTAATGTGAGCACACAAGCCATTTCATTTATATCTTTTTCATTCAGTTTGCGCTTATAAATTTTGTCATTCGCAACAGTGAGTGCATTTTTTAATGCTGGAATTATTTCAGTAAATGATTTTTGCAAACAATCAAGAATCGCATCATGCGCCAAGCCCGAGGCAATTTCGCCGCCTTCATATCCGCCAACACCATCAATTACACAAGCAAGCACGTAGCGTTTATGCAAAATGGTTTGCGCAATAAAACGGTCTTCGTTGTTATCGCGCATTTTTCCCTGGTCAGTAATTCCAAAAAAATTATCTGCCATCTTTATGCGTTTTTTTTACGTCTCTGAAATTCGCTGCAAGCATCAAAACACAGATAACCAAGATTGAAACAGACAAAATAATGTTCTCGGGATTTTGCATGCTTACGATTTAAAAATGTTTACGCCAACAATGCCATTTAAAACAATTCTTGAGTTGATGGGCAACTCCACCCAGGTTGCATTATTTATTTCACTTGGCGCAACTTCATTTTCATTTACCACCGTTTTTTCGCCGAATGATGCGAGGTAAAATTTGTTATCGTTTTCATCAAACTTAATTCTTAAATGCGGCGAATTCACCCATTCTGAAGGAATGCGAAAAATGTTTGGTTTATCTTTCGTTTCATCTTTTCCCGAAACCAGAATTTCTTTATCCCGCATAAAGTATTCAATCTTTTTTCCTGCATATTCTTTGTCAGGAATTATCGTTTCAAATCTTGCAAGCAAATCATTTGCAACGGTAGGATTGGTATGTTGCATATGTGTTGATGTTGGAATAGTCATCAACAATCTTTCATTAAAAGGCACTTCATAATAACCTTCGCTGTAAAATGTAAAGCCATCTAAAATTTCAGGATTAACATCAAATGTTTCTGCGATACCTGTTTGCCGTGGAATAAAAGTGATGCGCACATTTTCTGTTTTGGTATGATGTGTATCCGGCATTAATTTTCCAATCAAACTTTTATCGCCGGGCAAATATTCAGGATGCGAAACAAAACGGAAAACCCATTTATTACTTGCGGGCGCAACGGTTTTTCCATCTTGTTTATATTGATTTAAAATATTGTAAAACTCTTTTGAAGTTTCCTGAATAATCAAACCAAAAATGCCTTTTTTATTTTGTGTGAACTGGCGATAATCATCTTCATTAAAACAAATAATATACTCGTGGTAAAACACAACGCGGTTGCCAAACGAAAGCTCTTTAATCGAGTCGGAAAATTTCTGAATGATGTAATGATAAATTTCATCCGGTGTTAACACGGCGGGAGCAGTAGTTGTATAATCTGCTTCACGTTTTAAAAACCATTCGTGAAAACCCATGCGTTGCCAAAAAGAAGTTTTTGTTTTCATCTGAATATTATTTGTTTTTCAATTGCCAGATGTAATTCGCCAAAAAATTTCTACCAGGCAAAATAAAATTGTCCGTAATTTTTTGGCTCATTTCATTAATTATTTTTTTTGCCTCCAAAAAGTCTTTTAAAGAATCCGGGCTTTTTTTCTTTTTTGTTCTTCGTTGTAGTAGTTGTTGAGGAATTTGATATCTTAACTACCTTTTTTTCTGCCACTGCGTCTGCCTGCGTCGTTGTATCTTCATCAGCTATACTAAAAATCTTGCCGCCATATTTTTGTATATCGTCTGCGTTGTTATACCATGGATGTTGCGTGGTGGAATAAATAACTTCTCTACTGCCAAGTGTCGCCGGGTCTTTGCCTAATTCTATTTTATACGATTGCCACGTTTTTCCGCCGTTTACAGAATATACAAATTGGGTGTTGGCAACATCGTAATAAACATTTCTTGCAGGATAATAATAAAACTCAAATTTTTTTGTGCCGGCTGTGTCGTTGCAGGCCATCAAGCCAAAGAAAAAAACAGCGAGAATATTTAAGCGCATCATGTATGCAAGTGTAAGTTCAAACATTATTCCATTAAAACGTAAATTAAACGAATAACTTGTTTTGTATTTTGCTTTAATCGTTAGAAGAATTATAATTTATTATTTTTAGCGAATGTAGACAATGGGAATTTGGCAGGATTTTTAATAAGTGTTTGTGAACACATTCATGTGAAAAATAAAACTTTCTTTTTTTTATTGTTAATCGTGGTGGCTTTTAAAACCAAAGCTCAATTTCCCGATTCACTTCAGCAAAATAAAACAACTAAAAAAGTTGCAGCTGGTACGCAATACAAAAAATCCGGGTGGCATAACTTCTGGTGGGGACATAATTATAGAACGGTTTGGTCAACGCCCATTACTGCGCCCGTTTTTATGTTAGATACTGCCGCGGGCGGATTAACACCTGTGAAAGAAGGCGGAGGTCATCAAACAAAGTCTATCCATGTAAAAGATAAGAACGGAAAAGAATACGCATTGCGTTCTGTAAATAAAACGTTAGGCGCTGTTTTACCTGAAGATTTTAAAGGCACTTTTATAGAGAAGCAGGTGAATGATGAGGTTTCAATGTCTAATCCTTATGGAGCGGCCATTGTACCCGCACTTGCGGAAGCGGCAAAAATCTATCACACAAATCCAACTTATGTGTATTTACCTGCCCAGCCTTTACTTGATACTTTTAATAAAAGTTACGCTAACAACTTTTATTTGTTTGAACAAAGACCGGACGGCGATTGGAGCAATGCCGACAACCTTGGTAACTTTTCTGACTTTTTTGATACCGAAGATGTAATTGAAAAATTATTGAGTGATAATCATTATTCAGTTGATCAAAAAACATTTATAAGATGCAGAATTTTCGACTGGTTTATTAATGACTGGGACAGGCATGAAGACCAGTGGGCTTGGGGCGAAAGAAAAACAGGAGATAAGATTGTATTTATTCCCGTGCCACAAGACCGCGACCAGGCGCTTTTTAAACATGATGGTGTATTACTGAACGCCGGGTTAGGTGCTGCAGGATTGAATTATATGCAGCCATTTGGTGACAACATTAAAAACATAAAAACATTTACATACGAAGAAAGAAATCTCGACAGGTTTTTTACAAACGAAATGACGTTGAATGATTGGCAAACCATTGCACAAGATTTGCAACAACTATTGACCGATGCGGTAATCGATAAGGCTGTAAAACAACTGCCACCTGAGATTTATTCTATTAATGGAAACGATATAGCAGCAAAACTAAAGACACGTAGAACGCATTTGGTTGAATGGGCAACAACGTATCATAATTTCATCAGCAAAGAAGTGCAAGTGCCGGGTTCAAAACAAGATGAAATTTTTGAAGTGAATAACGCAGATGATGAAACTACGGTGAAAGTTTTTGCAAAAGATGCTGACAATAAAAATGATTCTGCTTTTTATTCACGAACATTCAATACAAATGAAACTAAAGAAATAAGATTGTTTGGAGTTAATGGTAATGATGTTTATCACATTAATGGTTCATCGAACAATATCAATATAAAAATTATTGGTGGCAATAAGCAGGATTCTGTCATTAATCAAAGCACAGAAAAAATTTGTTTGTATGATGATGAAAATAATTTTAAAACATCTTCTGTAAAACTGCATACTTCAGCAGATACAAACATTCACAAATTTGATTATGCCTGGTTCAAATATGATAAATCAGGTATTGCACCTGAAGTTTTTTACAGTTATGAAGACAGGATTTTTGTGGGGTTAGGTTACAAAATTCTGCACAATGCATGGCGCAAAGAACCGTTCGCTTCAAAACAGCTTTTTGCTTATCACTATTCTTTGTCTGAGCAAGCGCCGAGTTATACTTACACTGCTTTGTTTAAACATGTAATTGGAAAAGCAGATGTTTCATTGCTTGCAAATTATGATGTGATAAGATGGATTCGTTTTTGGGGTTTGGGTAACGACACTAAGTTTGAACCGGATGATGTAAATTATTTTACGGCACGCAGTGAACAATGGATTTTCAAACCTGGTATCATCAGAGATTTTGGATTTAATAAAATTACTTTTTCACCATTTATACAAGGCGTAAGAGTACGTAACGATACAGACCGTTTTGTTGGTAAAAATTTTGTTTCTAACAGTAATGTTTTTAAATGGCAAACGTTTGCCGGTGCGGAATTAAATTATGATGTTGAATTATTGAACGATTCTGTTGTGCCAACAAAAGGTTTTATGTTTAATGCAGATATTTTGGGCGCACAAAACATAAAGCAAAGCAATCGCAATTTTGTGAAGTATTCTGCAAATGCGCAAGTATATGTTCCGCTCGGAGATAAATTTTCTTACGTGTTTCGAACAGGCGCTGCGACGGTTACAGGCAACCCTGAATTTTATCAATACGCATCTATCGGCGGCGCACCAAATATGCGTGGGTTTAAGCGCGACAGGTTTTGGGGCAAAACGGTTTTTTGGAATACGCATGATCTGCGTTTCATCAGTAATCTAAAAACAAATTTCTTTAACGGTAAAGCCGGACTAATTGCTTTTTTTGATAATGGAAGAGTTTGGATGCCCGGCGAAAATTCAAACACATGGCACACAGATTTTGGCGGTGGCATAACTGTCGCACCTTTCAACAAAGCATTGATTGATGTTACCTACGGTGTTTCTAAAAATGAACACGCTATTAATGTAAGGTTGAATAAATTTTTTTAATAAAGCCAGTTAAGCCCGGCACATTATCTAGAATTTATTTCAATAAATTCACCGTTTATTATTAAGCATTGAAATGAATTTGCCATGAGAAAAAACCTCGCGTTAATTTTTTGTTCTTTATTTTTTACTACAACAATTTTTTCGCAGTTAACGATTACAAATCTGCTTACAGAAAATCGCATTAATCCAATTGGTATCGATGCAACGCAGCCTCGCTTTGCATGGCAGTTGAATAGTGACAAAAGAAATGTAATGCAAACAGCGTATGAAATAAAAATCACATCAGGTAAAAAAAATATTTGGAGCAGTGGTAAAGTGAATGATGATTCATCTGTGCATGTTGTGTATAAAGGTTCGCCGCTTCAAAGCAATACAAAATATACATGGCATGTACGTGTATGGGATAATTATAATGATGCAAGTAACTGGAGTGAACCTGCATTTTTTCAAACAGCATTGTTTAATACTTCTGATTGGAAAGCAAAATGGATTGAGCCGGGCTATGTTGAAGACAGCATTACGCGACCAAGCCCGATATTCAGAAAAGAATTTTCATCAACGAAAAAAATAATTAGTGCCACTGCATTTATTACGGCACATGGCATGTATGAAGCGAAGATCAACGGCGAAAAAATTGGTGATGCTTATTTAACACCGGGCTGGACATCTTATCACAAACGTTTGCAATATCAAACCTATGATGTGACAAATCTTATTAAGAATGGTGCGAATGCGATTGGTGTTACGTTGGGCAACGGATGGTACCGTGGCATTATTGGGTTTAGTGATAATATAAATGTGTATGGAAAAGATATCGCGTTGTTATTTCAAATCAACATCACATACAGCGATGGATCAACACAAATAATTACGAGTGATGATAGCTGGAAATCCTCAACTGGAGAAATCAGGTACGAAGAAATTTATAACGGTGAAACAGATGATGCACGCATGGAAAAAACCGGTTGGTTAATGCAGGGTTATAATGATAGAGATTGGAGTGGTGTTAAGGTTTCTGATTTTTCTCTGGACAATTTAATAGCAACGCAAAATGAACCGGTGCGCAAGCATGAAACCTTTAAGCCGGTACATATTTTTACAACACCGGCAGGGGAGAAGGTAATAGATTTCGGTCAGAATTTAGTTGGATGGATTGTTGTAAAATTAAAAGGTAATGCGGGTGATACAATTACTATTTCGCATGCAGAAGTATTAGATAAGAATGGAAATTTTTATACGGATAATTTACGTGCAGCAAAGGCGCAGGATAAATATATTTTGAAGGATAATAATGAAGAAACATTTGAGCCGCATTTTACATGGCATGGTTTCCGTTATGCGAAAATTGAAGGCGTACACGGTGATGTAAAGCCTGAAGATTTTACAGCAGTTGCTTTGTATTCTGATATGCAACCTACAGGAACTTTCTCTTCATCAAATGCTTTAATCAATCAACTTCAGCATAATATTCAGTGGGGACAAAAAGGAAATTTTTTAGATGTGCCAACTGATTGTCCGCAACGCGATGAACGTTTAGGATGGACGGGTGATGCGCAGGTTTTTTCACGCACTGCATCATTCAATATGAACGTAAACAGTTTTATGGAAAAGTGGACGAAAGATATTGCTGCCGATCAATATGCGAATGGCAGCGTGCCTTTTGTTATTCCAAATGTGTTGGGTAAAGATGCGGGTGGTTCAACAGGCTGGGCTGATGTTTCAACCATTGTTCCATGGAACATGTATTTAGCTTATGGCGATAAAAGAATTTTAGAAAATCAATATGCAAGTATGAAAGCCTGGGTTGATTATATGACGAGTCAAAGCAACAATAATTTGTGGCAAAGCGGTTTTCATTTTGGTGATTGGTTGTTCTATCGTCCGTTTGATGATAATGATGGAAGATCTGCTGTTACCGATAAATATTTAATTGCACAATGTTTTTATGCGCATTCAACACAGCTACTAATTAATGCAGCAAATGTGTTGGGCAAAACAGATGATGCGCAATCTTATTCAACATTATTACAAAAAATAAAAGATGCGTTTGTAAAAGAATATATGACGCCGAATGGTCGTTTGGTTTCAGGAACACAAACAGCGTATGTGCTTGCTTTAAATTTTGATATGCTGCCTGAAAATTTGCGTACACAAGCTGCAGCGCGATTAGCAGATAATGTTGAAGATTACGATAATCATTTAACCACAGGATTTTTGGGAACACCTTATTTATGTCATGTGCTTACGCGCTTTGGTTATGATAGCATCGCGTATAAATTATTGCTGCAGGATACCTATCCATCATGGCTGTACCCGGTAAAAATGGGTGCAACAACAATTTGGGAAAGATGGGATGGTGAGAGACCAGACAGCACATTTGAAACGCCGGGCATGAATTCATTCAATCATTATGCGTACGGTGCAATTGGCGATTGGATATATAGAGAAGTTGTTGGACTTGATACATATGAAGATGGTGTTGGGTACAAGCATATAAAAATTCAGCCGCATATCGGTGGCAATTTTACCAATGCATCTGCATCTTTAAAAACATATTATGGTGTAGCAAGCAACAGTTGGAAAATTGATGGAGATGCAATTGAAATGGACGCTGAAATTCCAGCCAATACAAAAGCAACTATTTTTATTCCTGCATCCAATGCTGATGCTGTTACAGAAAGTGGAAAATCTTTATCAGCACAAAACATAAAAATTGATGAAACAAAAGATGGTTATGTTGAAGTAGAAGTTGGTTCAGGCGTTTACCATTTTGCTGCAAGCAAGCACGAGTAATTTTTAAATAAAATAATATGCAGCGTGTTGCATTTAAAATGAAATTGTTCAAAGGCTGTGAACAAGAATATAGAAAGCGCCATGATGAATTATGGAGCGACTTGAAACAATTATTAAAAAGAGCGGGCATTTCTAACTATTCTATTTTTCTTGATGAAGAATCAAGCTTTCTCTTTGCATATTTAACGATCGATGAGGCAAAAAATATTGATGCATTATCACAAGAACCAGTAATGAAAAAATGGTGGGCTTACATGAAAGATATTATGGAAACAAATGAAGATGATTCTCCTGTTGTAATGCCTTTAAAAGAAGTATTTTATTTACCGTAAATGAAGTAACAGTTTAGCTTAAAGGTTCTGAAATCTGAGGTAAAAACTTTGCATTGAGCTTTGGTGCAAACCAATATTTTTCTACTTTAAAAGGTTCACCGTCGTGTGATTCTGCACTTTCTGTATTTAACTGCCACGCATAATTTTTTGCGTTGCTCTTCGCCCAAAAAACACCAGCAATTTTATCAGGATCTTCTGCATGCAACGTGGTGTTGACAACAAGGTAAGCTCGGATTCTTTTCATAAGAAACGTTGTTGAAGTACTTAAACAAATATAATTGCTTCCTTGTGTAAAACAAAATATATTACTTTCATGAAAGCGATGAAAAATATGCCTGCGTGCAAACAAGGTTTAATCAAAACCCTTATTATTTACCTGCTTTATTAAACAAATTAGAGTTACTTAAGTCAACTTCTTATCTTTATCGCGATCCATCATAAGCTACCATATATTAAAAGCAATCGTATATCAAAAAACAATTTTTTCTCTTCTTTATAATTTTAGTTTCTGTTTATAGCAATGCGCAGCGTCCGAGGCCGCATATTAACACACGGCATAAATGGTATCCGACAGGCGGATGGCTTAACAATCTTCCAATTCAGCCGGGCGACACTATATTCTTGTCAAATAGCATTGACTGGGATGTTATAACACTTCAAAATTTTAAAGGTGATTCATTAAAGCCTGTTGTAATTATTAACTATGGTGGACAAGCCGTTTTAAAACCAAATGCAAGTTCCAATTCAAGCGGTTTTCAATTACAAGGTTCGGTTGGTATTAAAGTTACCGGCACTGGCGACACTTCTATAAAATACGGAATAAAAATAACGAATGGCTTTTATGCTGCCATATCAGTTGAAGGCCGAGCAAGCAATATGGAATTTGATCATCTTGATATTTTAAACAAAGGCATAGGATTTTGGATAAAGAATGAAGTGAGTTGTGATGTAAGTTTACAGTTTCCAAACTGGTATCTGCATAGCTTTTCCATTCATGATAATTATTTACATCACATATTGCTGGAAGGAATGTATTTATTAAGTACGGCGCCAGATGGAACAGCAGGCACACAGCATCCAACAATTATTTGCAATGGAATATCATCGAAGGCGATACCAATGCGTGGATACGGTTTTAAGATTTTTAATAATATCCTGGATTCAACAGGACGTGCAGCTATACAATTAGCGGGGGCAGATTTAGATACTTCGGAGATTGCATATAACCATATAAAGCATTGCGGCAGCGATCCGGATATATTTCAAGGCAACGGAATTAGTTTAGGCGGTCATTGTAGAGCGTATGTGCATGATAATATTATTGATTATACAAAAAAAGATGGCATCCAGGCATTTGGTAAGTATAATAGAATTGAAAATAATATTATCAATCATAGCGGCAATAGTGGCATGGGTTTAAGAGCACATGCTTACAATATTTATATAAGTGCGCAACCCGGCACGCCATCACCCAAAAACATGACTTTCGATACTACGGAATTTATTATTAAGAATAACAAGTTTGGAAGCAACAGTGCAGGTGATACCAGCATTTTTATTGAATATGGTTATGGTGTTTACAGCAAGAGCAAAAATGTAATTTGCAACAACGCCGGCGGTGTTGGCTATTATGTGCGCCCTGGAATAAAATATTCAACTCATTGCAATGAAGTAAATGTGCGTGCCGTTAAACACCATTAAAAAATTCATCTTCAGTTAAAAAACAACTGTATTTTTTGCATTAAATTTTGATCATCTGTAAAATGCAAAGTGGAGCTGGCGGGACTCGAACCCGCGTCCAAACATCTTTGCCATAAGCTTTCTACATGCTTAGTTTATTATTACTTGTCGGCAATTAGCAGGAAACAAACCAACCAACCAATCGCTTAGCTGCATAGTCTTTTGCAACAGTCACAGCCTTCTGTTGCAGCAACCCGTTTTTGTTTTGAGTCGGCGGCGGAGCTTGGTAACAGGTCAACCTGCTCAACGCGGCCCAAATGACTAACTAATCACTGATTAGGCAGCCATAGCGAAGTTAGATTCGCCATTTGTGTTTTGAACTTTCAGATTAACGTGCTAATGGTACAACGCACGGCATGCTTACACCTACCGCAAACAAATGCTGTCAAAACCAATACAGCCCCATATTTATTAACGATGTAAGATTTTAGATGTACGATTTTCAAAGAGCGAACAGCAAATTTACAAATGATTTTTTGCAAAAATTATTTAAAACTCATCTTCGCATTCATTTATGCAAACAGATATTAATGCCCACGAATTCTATCAGCAAAAAATAACTTCACTTCAGCAACAATTAAAAATTCTTTATAAAAAAAGAAGCGCTATTGCATGGTTGCGCTTTGCTATTTTTATAGCGGCATGTTTCTCCATTTATTTTTTATGGAGCAACGGTTTCTCAGCTATACTAACTGCAATAGTCTGTGCGATTATTTTATTTTTGATTGCGGTTTCAAAAGACACCGATAATAAAAGCAAGATCAAAAATCTTGAAACCATTTTAAGAATTAATAACGATGAAATAAATTACCTGCATCAAAACTTTAGTGATAAATACAATGGCAAAGAACTTGAGCCTTCAAACCATGCTTATGCAAAAGACCTTGATATTTTCGGGCAATCATCGTTATTTCAATATATCAATCGTTGTAATGCAGAACAGGCAGTTCAATTATTTTCAGAAAGATTATTAAAGCCGCTTGATAAAGAAAAAATTCTTCAGCAGCAAAATGCAGTAAAAGAAATAAGCTCAAAAATAAACTGGTGGCAACAGTTTCAGGCATTTGGTGTTAATGAAAAAATTACAATTGATTCAGAAAAAAGAATAGGTGAATGGCTTAAACAAGACGACAAAAATTTCACAAACAAAGCGTGGAAATTACTTTTATATATTTATCCTGTTATAACACTTGCATGTTTTTATCTTTTTTTGGATGATGTTTTACCGGCGGGTATTTTTTCGTTGCTGGTGTTAATATTTTTCATGATTGGATTAGCCATCAGCAGGAAAATTGGTAACACTTATAATTTATTATCGAAGCTTGAACCTATTGTTTCAACATTATATAACCAGCTTGATTGTTTTGAAAAAGAAAACTTTAATGATACCTTTTTATTATCATTAAAAAATTCGTTAGGAAGTAATGTTGACAGATCCGCATCATCTGCTATAAAGCATTTGCAACAAATACTCACTCGTTTTGATGCACGTTTAAACATGCTTGCATTTTTTATTTTGAATACATTTTTTCTTTGGGATCTATGGCAAATCATCGCGCTGAATGAATGGAAGAAAGCAAACAAACCTTTAGCATCGAACTGGTTTAAAGCCATCGCACAGCTTGAAGTTGCAGGCAGTTTTGCAACACTCAGTTTCAATAACGATGACTGGTGTTGTCCTGAAATTGCAGATGAACATTTTACTTTATCAGGTAAAGCAATTGGTCATCCGTTAATTCTAAAACAACAAAGCGTAACGAATGATTTTTCCATCAGCGGAACGGCAAGAGTTGATTTAATTACAGGCTCTAATATGGCAGGCAAAAGTACTTTTTTACGCAGCCTTGGAATAAATATGATTCTTGCTTACGCAGGTTCATGTGTATGCGCTAAAAGCTTTACTGTTTCCGTTGCAACATTAATGAGCAGTATGCGCATTGAAGATAATCTTGCAGAAAATACTTCAACATTTTATGCTGAATTAAAAAAGCTGAAGTCAATTATTGATGCCGTAAATGAAAGACAGGAAATATTTATTCTTTTAGATGAAATTTTAAGAGGAACAAATTCAATCGATCGTCATACCGGTTCAAAAGCATTGATTGAACAACTAATAAAAAAGAATGCTGTTGCTATTATCGCGACACATGATATTGAACTGTCAAAACTTGAAAATGATTTTTCGTCATCAATAAAAAATTATCATTTTGATGTGCAGGTAAATAATGAAAAACTATTCTTCGATTACAAATTAAAAGAAGGTATTTGCCGCAGCATGAATGCTTCTATTTTAATGAAGCAGATAGGAATTGAAATGCCCCCATCCCCCTAAAGGGGAGTTATTATTTTAAAGCGGAAAAAAGTTAATAAACTTTGAACAACGAAACGCTGAAACTATTTAAACAATCTAAAAATATCTAAACCTAACGCATACGCCATTAAGCCCAGCAATAAAATCATTCCAACCATTTGAGCGTATTCCATAAATTTATCAGTTGGCTTTCTGCCAGTGATAATTTCATAAATGCAAAACAGTGCATGACCGCCATCTAATGCAGGAATAGGAAGAATGTTCATGAAGGCAAGCACGATAGAAAATATTGCAGTAAGTGTCCAGAAATGTTGCCAATCCCAAACAGCAGAAAAAGCATTGCCGATACTGATTACACTGCCCAGCGATTCACTTGCTTTTACTTTACCTGAAACAATTTGCTGCAATCCGGTAATATATTTTTTTAGCGTAGAAAAACACTTATGAATGCCAACAGGAATTGATTCTGTAAACGTGTAAGATTTATGAACGGTACCAAACAACTTATCAGGAAAAACCTGCCAGAAACCTACCTGCGATTTGTCGTTCAGTTTAGCGTTAACGGTTATGGTATCATTACCGCGCAAAACCTGTATTGCCACAACTTTATTTGCATTTAATTTTTTGAGACTATCAAATTGCTGGTAAAATTGAACGGGATGATTATTTAAACTAATTATCCTGTCACCTTTTAATAAACTGCCTTTTATAAAATGTGTGTCAGATGTAAGAACAGTATCTACAATTATAGGATATTGAACATCTATAAATCCTGTAAGTTTTGTGTGCGTTAAATCGCTTAAAAGCGTTTCGGGAATATTAAGATTTACAATGTTTCCATTGCGTTTAACCTGCAAAGTCTTGGCTTCACTCGTCATAATATCTGCAGGAATAGTAAGCACATTTTTCACCGGCTTGTTGCCAATAGCAATAATGTTATCACCGTTCTCCAAACCAATCTTTCTTCCTAATGAATCTGCATATAAACCATATTGTAAATTTTGCGGCGGTAAATAATCATCACCCCATTTATAGGTGATCATGATGAAAAGAAAAAGCGCAAGCAAAATATTCATAATGACACCTGCAACCATTATTATTAATCGTTGCCAGGCAGGTTTGCTCCTGAACTCATAAGATTTTGGCGGTTGTTTTAATTGTTCTTTATCCATGCTCTCATCAATCATCCCGGAAATTTTTACATAACCGCCAAACGGCACCCAGCCAATACCATAAATGGTTTCACCGATTTTCTTTTTCCAGATGCTAAACCATGGATCAAAAAACAAATAGAATTTTTCAACGCGGCATTTAAACCATTTTGCTGTTGCATAGTGCCCAAGCTCATGTAAAGTAACAAGTATGGAAAGCGAAAGAATTAACTGCAGTGCTTTTACACCAACACCTGCCCAGTCGATAGCTAATAATGTCATGTGCGTAATCTTACCCCCAATCCCAATGGGAATTTTTTAATTAATAAATTACAAACGTAAAAAAGGGATTTTAAAAAATTGTGCAATGATAACAATTCATTTGTTAATCAAATAATATAGCTTATGAATTGCAGTGCTGAATGATGAAGGGAAATTACATCTGTATCATTGAAGCTGCATAATTGCGTGCTTCTGCATCGCTGTCGAAATATTCTTCTAAAGTTGGGTTTTGAAGGAATGGTATTTTATTCATCGTTTTTTCAACCATTGCTGTAATGTCTAAAAACCCAATACGATTGCGCAGAAACGCAAACACAGCAATTTCATTTGCTGCATTTAAAATACAAGGCAAATTACCGCCTTTGTATAACGCTTCTTCGGCGAGTGCGAGATTTCTAAAGGTGCGCAAATCAGGTTCTTCAAAACCTAATGTAGATGGTTTCTTAAAATCGTATCGTGGAAAATCACTTGGCAATCTTTGCGGAAATGAAAGTGCATATTGAATAGGCAACTTCATATCAGGCAAGCCCATTTGCGCTTTTATACTTCCATCTTCAAACTGCACCATGCTGTGAATAATGCTTTGCGGATGAATTACGACCTGCACCTGTTCAGGTTGCAAACTAAATAACCATTTCGCCTCTATCATTTCAAGACCCTTATTCATCAGCGTTGCAGAATCAATGGTAACTTTTGCACCCATGTTCCAGTTGGGATGTTGCAACGCATGATCGCGTTTTACATTCACCAAAAAGTTGGGCTTTTTTCCAAGAAAAGGTCCGCCGCTTGCAGTAAGAATAACTTTTTCAACTTTATTCCTCTGTTCACCAACAAGACATTGAAATATGGCGGAGTGCTCACTATCAACCGGAATAACAGGTACTCTTTTTTCGAATGCTTTTTGCATTACAATATCGCCCGCAACAACCAGCGTTTCTTTGTTTGCAAGTGCAACCGTTTTACCCGTTTCAATCGCATTTAATGTGGGTTTAAAACCTGCATAACCAACAATGGATGCAAGCATCAGGTCATAACAATCCATAAGAGCAGCTTCATTCAAGGCCTGCTCTCCGGCAAAAACTTTTACGGTTGTATTTGAAAGAGCATCTTTTACAAGCTGGTATTTTTTATCGTCTGCAATAACAACAATATTCGGATTGAATTTTAATGCCTGTTCTATTAATAACTTTTCGTTGGTATAAGCTGTAAGAATTTCGGCTGAAAATTTATCAGAATGTGCAGCAATTACATCCAAAGCCTGTTTGCCTATTGAGCCCGTTGAACCAAAAATCGCAATACGTTTCACCATGGGAGCAAATTAATGAATACAGGTAAAGAAATGAATAAATCGCAATAGTAAATCATTATCGCTTTACAAACATGATTTTTTTAAACATGATTTTACTAAAAATATTTAATAATGGTTTAAAGAATATTTTTAGAAAGCATTATGATATTTCTTGCCAATTACGCTTAAATCAATCCTTAGTAAAAACTGCCTCCGATAACAAAGGATGAAAAGCTTTAAAATTTTTACAATAAAGTTGCTTAGCAAACAAGCATTGTTTTTAAAATGTATCAAAACAAAATGCGACAGATTTGTTAACGGAACTAAATAAGGTATTTTATTAAAAATTATGTTGGAAGCCAAAGTTTTGATAACGATTTAAATAATAGGATACTATTTTTTATTTCACGCAACATGAATAATTAAGCTTAATTTTAACGCGTAATCGTCTTGAATTTATAATCCCAATTCGTTACCCGTTTTCCGAAAATTGTTTTGTTATGAATGCGCTTAATATGAATAATAGCCAGCTTCTTTACAGGATCACCAATTTGCAATACAGCATCCGCAAGCAGCAGGATGAATACAGGAATGCACTTAAAACAAATAATGCATTGCGTATTGATGCAAAAAAAGAAGCGCTGGATGCATTACAAACAGAACTTGATGCCCTTGTATCTGCATTTAATACTATTCCTGCTATTGATACGAATACGCAACCGGCGAAGCCCAAAAAAACATCGCGTTGGCTAAGATTCTTCAATGTAAAGGCCGCAATCAAACGTACAAAATAATATACTGAAAGGCCCCGGACGCTTATGCCGGGCCTTTTACATAAGTTTTGCAAACAGCATTGTTCATTGTTGTTACGACACTAATTGTATAATATGAAGACTATGCAGTAGTTTCATTATAAGATAAATGTAGTACTGTAAAAATGAGTGAGGGGGGATGAGGATAAATCAATTGCTTAAAAGAAAATATAATAATTGCGAAATTATTAATGTAAATGGTAAAGCAGTTTCAGTTTCTTTAATGCTGGGTTTAAAAAAAATAAAGAGAGTTGTTAACTCTCTTTATCGTTTATTATTTCCAGAAGTTATTAGATCTTTTAATCGTTGATCTTTCTTTAGGTCTTGCCATATTTACGTTCATAGATCTGCCCTGAACAGCAAATCCATTTAACTTATCAATTGCAGTATTAGCTTCAGATTCATTGGGCATTTCAACAAACCCAAAACCTTTGCTTTTACTGGTTTCTCTATCAATAATTACTTTTGCTGAAGTTACTTCTCCGTAGGTTGCAAAAAAACCTTTTAAATCATCGTCTCCTACATGGAATCCGAGATTTGAAACATAAATGTTCATTCTTTTTTTATTAATTAATTATAAATTATTTGAGGAAGGACAAGGTAAAAAAATGAAGCTGATTGCAGTGTTGCTGTAGCCAGAAATCCTATCAATACTTATTGTAATAACTCAAACATGAAGGGTGAAGATAGACTATTAGTAAGTACTAAGTTTATTTCTTTAGTAATTGTTTGTTAATAATAAATTACAGCTTACTATGTTTTTCTTTATGGCGGTATTAGATATACTTGAAGGAAGTTTCGCGGTGTTATCTAATTGCCATCATAATAAAACACAATTCTTGCATTCGTTTTCATATCAGTGTTAACTGTTAATTTATACACCTGTTTACCCGCAGTTATGCGCATTAATGCAGAATTTGGCGGAATGCTTCCAAGGTTTTCTGCTACCAATACAAATTCATGTTCACGATTGGCTGTATCTGCATGAATGTTTAGCGTAATAGCCTTTGTACCCAGTGTTTGATTGCTTACAATAATTGCGTTGTTGTGATATACACTCACCCTGTCGCCATCAATTTCACCATTATCAAACAATTCAATCAAAATATCCGGAGAAGTAATGTGATAAGTTCCCAGTAATACACTGGTGCGGGAGGTGAGTTCTTTTGCATCAGATGAAGCGCTGTTGATAGCTGGCTTTTGGCTGGCTTTTGCCGTCGCTGCTTTTTGCAAAGAATCATCGTATTGTTGCTTTCGTGCAACCGCCAAAGAATCAGCTATTTTCTGTTGCCGTTTCATTGTTTGCATCTCGAGAAGTGAATCTGCTGTTCGTTTTCTCATTTGTTCAAGCCGTGCAACATTATCCAATGAATCTTTTATGCGTTGCTGTTCTCTTTCTTGTACGAGATTAAGCGAGTCGGCTATCTCCTGGTCCCGCTTCTTTTGTTGCGCGAGTTGGGTTGAATCATCAATTTGTTGCTGTCTTATTCTTGCAACGTTATCCATTGAATCTTTTATGTGTTGCTGTTCTCTTTGTTGTACAAGATTGAGTGAATCGGTAATCTCCTGCTGCCGCTTCTTTTGTTGCGCAAGTTGTGTTGAATCGTCAATTTGTTTTTGTCTTATTCTTGCAACATTATCCAGTGAATCTTGTATATGTGGCTCTCGTTTTACAAGGTTGAGTGAATCGGTTATTTCTTGTTGCCGTTTTTTTTGTTGCGCAAGCCTGTTAGACTCATCTAATTGCTGTTGTCTTATTCTTGCAATGTTATCCAGTGAATCCTGATGGTTTTTTTCTGCTTGATTAATTGCTTCCGCGATAGAATCTTCCTTGGAAGCAACTGTTTCATTTTCCTGGGGATGAAATGGACGAAATCCAATGATATCTGAAGGTCTGCCAAACCGGTCAAGAAGATGCCGTTGAGTGGCACTGTCATAGTCAGAAAGTAACCTGTAATAGAAAGTTTCACCATCACACCGGTTATTGCAGCCCGAAATGTTATTCCGTAAAATAAGGCTGTCCCGGCTTATGGTCATTTTATTTTCCTGTGTGCATGCAGAACAATCATCCCATTGCCTGTTTGCCGGTTCTTTGTTTACAACAGCCCCGTTCTGCAAATACAAATCTTTTCCGCTAAAAAAGCCAGATATTGAAATGGTAATTTTAGCCTGCGAATTATCGTTGATTTCACTTGTTTTGGTACCGGTAAAACTTTCACCTGATACATCATCGATTTGTATGGTGTTAATAATATTGCCGGATACTTTTGTTGCCCCGCTTGTACTTTTCCATGTGCCCTTCATAAAGCCAGCATCCTGGGCGTGTATTATCGTATAAAAAATAATAAACAAAGAAAGTAGTATGATTTTTTTAGGCACAATGGCAAGGTTTCGCTGAATCTTTAAAAAAGGTTTCAAAATATACTATTGCAAAATGAATTAATTCTAAAGTACAGAATAAAGAAGCAATATTACAACCTTATGTTGTTTGTGCATACGCCAACATTAGCAATTCGACGATATTTCTGTAGCAAAAGTTTTAATTGACTTAGTAAGCTCTTTACATCGTTTAATAATAGCTCAACAACTTGTAGTTTTCATTAACAATAAAACCTAAATATTTCAGTTATATAAGCATCAAAACTCTAAAGCTGTGAAAAAAATTATTGAACATGCTGTCCGTAATATTTCTTTCTCTGTGGACGAATTAAAACCGTGGACACCTGAAGACGAAAATTTAATAACTGCATTTACATCGTTGCATGATGCGGAAATAAAATTAAAAGCGGAAGGAAGCGCGCTATTAACACTTGCCGGCAATTTGAATAAACAAACAGAAAAAGTGAGGAATAAACTTATGGCTTTAAAGGAAAGGATTGCTGCATTAAGTAAGCTTGCAGATAGGTTTGTTATGGTTGATCCAAACAGGCAATCGTGGGCAGAGGAACTAAACAAGCAAACGGAAAAGGTGGGCAAACATATAGGGGCTTACCACGATATGCTGACAGTAGCTGAGTCTGCAGCCACAGCTTGTGAAGAAAAAAACAGCCCATTTATAAAAGAAGTAGAAGATATAGAGCGATGGGAAAAATTTGATGATATAAAGAACGGCTATTTTAATGACTATGAAACAAAGGCTATTGATATTATAAGTTTTGGCAACGATGAAGATATGTTCAGGATGCTTGCCTCTTGCTTCACCCATCAAAACAAAGGTATAATTGATGCTGCCAACAACGCCATAGACAATTATAATAGGTTGCTCCTGGAAACTGAAATGCAATATGCATTATGGGAAGAATTTTTAAAACGTCTTTCAGTTATACGCATGATTACAGAAAGCGAAGCCGGCGAAATATTTACTTCAGCTAACTAAGCGCAGGTTTCCATATTTGTCTTCAAGAATATCACCAATTATTTGTGCTGAAAAAAAATGCGTGTTACTAAAACAAACATCACCAGTAATAACTTTAACACGGCTGAACCATCCCACATAAGATAAAGGCAATGCACATATAATTTAAGGTGAAGGCAGCTTCAAAAATTTATAACAAAAAAAAATTACAAAAAAAACAAGACCTTGCAAAGAGTATTTTTATTGAAACCTATTGCATGAAAAAATTATTACTGCTCATTTCGATTGTTTTTATTGTTACATCTTTCACACCTAAAAAAATAACATGGGTTGCCATTGGTGACTCAATTACTTATTTAAATGATCACCTAAATGAAACAGGCAACAGGTTAAAAAAAGGTTACCTCACACGCGTAACCGAACAACTGCCCAACATACAGTATGTAAACCAAGGTCACAATGGATGGACATCAGGCGGTATAGCAGATGCAATTGATAGTTTGGGCATTATAAAGGCCGATGTTTATTCTGTTTTTTTAGGTACCAACGATTGGTGGCAGGGAAGAAAGATTGGTACGCTCGCAGACTATATAAACAATGCCGGCAACAACACAGTGTATGGTTCTTTCCGAATTATAATGGATAAGATAAAAACGCTAAATGCTGAAGCAAAAATTATTTTGATTACACCCATGCAACGCACCGATTTTGTGTATGTGGCAGACTTTCATAACAATGCTTACGGTTGTTATAAAGAAAAAAATAACCAGTCACTCGCTGCATTTGCGACTGCCGTTGATAGTATTGCAGAGTATGAACATTGTGCAGTTATTGACTTGTATAATAAAAGCGGTATAACAGTAAAAAATGCAGTTAAATACAAACGTTTAAAAGATCCCCAAACGGGTGAATACAAGAACTATGTATATCCCGATTATATCAATATTCCATTTAATCCTGACACGGATGAATATCCTTATCCTGTTGATGCAATAGGTACAACATTCGATGGATTACATCCTTCAGATAAAGGTTGTACCATCATTGCAGGAATGTTAGTGAAGGCTATGAAACAATACCAATAAGAATTAGGAATAAGATTTATGCTGACGGGGAAATTCTTCATTTTCATCTTTTATTTTTAGATTTATAATCCTTAAAACATTCATTATATTCAGGTTAACAAGGCTTATTGGGTAACCTCAGCATAATTGCTTATCTTCGTTTTAATTGAGCTGTACAAGCATATTTAAGAATTAATCTTTTCTTTACTTAACAAAGTAAATTTTAGCCTTCTCAATTCTGTTTTTACTCCTCTTAACATTTATTAATTAAACAAAAAGTTCTATGAACATTTATGTATCTAATCTAAGTTTTCACACGAGTGAAGAGGATTTAAAAGATTTATTTTCAAAATTTGGTACAGTTACATCAGCAAAAATTATCTTAGACAGGGAAACCAATCGCCCACGTGGTTTTGCTTTTGTAGAAATGCCATCAGAAGAAGAAGGCAGTAATGCATTAAAAGGATTGAACAATAAAGAAATTGAAGGTCGACCGCTTTCTGTAACTGTTGCAAGAGAAAAAGAAAAAACTTCATACAATAGAAATTCGTTTGACCGTTCAAATAAAAAACGCTTTTTCTAAATTGTACGTGCAAATATCAATCAGTCAAATTAACGCAGGTATTAATCATAATAAAAAATAACACAACACATCGCCGCTTGTTTTACAAGATGAAAAGGCGCACAAAAAATGTTAGAACTACAAGATATAAGAACCGGTAATCAGGTATTACATTTAGCTTCAGGTGCAACAACTACCGTTATAAAAGTTGAAAATAAAAGAGTGTTGTTAGATACTTTTCCTGAAAGCAGCTATTATTCCAATAGTGAAATATCAGGCATAGCGCTCACCACTTCTATATTGCAGCAATTGTTATTTACGAATGATGAAAATCAAAACACCTGGCAGGGACAAGGAATAAGTATTACTTTAAAACCGGATGGCTTTTTTTATGGTTTAAGAATTTCAAAAAGCAGAGCTAAAATTGAATACCTGCACCAGCTGCAGAATTATATTTCTGATTTTTATGCAATGTTCAGAGAAGAAAAATATTCATTAAATCTTAGCAGCTTATACAGCAAATAATAAAAACCTTTTTAAAAAAGCAGGCATTTATTCAATTATGGCAAAATCAAAAGAAACATTCAACAAAAAAGAAAAAGAAAAAAAAAGATTACAGCAAAAGAGGGAGAAGTTAGAGAAGATGCAGGAGCGTAAGGCAAATGCAAAAAAAGGAAAAAGCCTTGATGAA
>DASZUY010000114.1:0-16334 GCA_035547495.1 Parafilimonas sp.
AACTCGATTATTATTTTATTTATGGCAATAATGCGGATGATGTGATTGCAGGTTATCGCACATTAACCGGCAAAGCAACCATTGCGCCGCAATGGGCGATGGGTTTTTGGCAAAGCCGTGAACGCTATAAAACACAGGATGAAATTTTAAACACGATGGCTGAATTCAGGAAAAGAAAAATTCCGATTGATAATATTGTTGAAGACTGGAATTACTGGAAGCAAGACCAATGGGGCAGCCAGGAATTTGATGAAACGCGCTTTCCAAACCCTGATAGCATGATTAATGTTTTGCATCATCAATATCATGCGCATTTTATGATCTCTGTGTGGCCGAAATTTTATGAAGGCATCAATGCATACAACGATTTTAAAAAGCATGGTTGGTTGTACACACGCAATGTTGCAGACAGCACTCGCGACTGGATTGCACAAGGTTATGTTTCTACTTTTTACGATGCGTTTAATGCAGATGCACGCAAAGGTTTTTGGGATCTCATCAACCAAAAATTATATAGTAAAGGTGTTGATGCGTGGTGGATGGATGCAAGTGAACCTGATATACTTTCCAATGTTTCACCACAAACAAGAAAAGAATTGATGCAGCCATTGGCGCTTGGTCCGTCTGCAGAATATTTGAATGCTTATCCAATGGAAAATGCAAAAGGAATTTATGAAGGTCAGCGTGCAACCAATCCAAACAAACGTGTTTTTATTTTAACGCGTTCTGCATTTGCGGGTTCGCAACATTATGGCGCTGCCACATGGAGCGGAGATATTTCTGCAACGTGGGCAAATATGAAAGACCAAATTGCAGCAGGCATCAATTTTTCTTTGTCGGGTGTTCCGTATTGGACAATGGATGCCGGTGGGTTTGCAGTTGAACATCGCTATGAAAATCCAAACGAAAAAGATTTGGAAGAATGGCGTGAACAAAATACGCGTTGGTATCAGTTTGGAACATTCTGCCCGTTGTTTCGTGTGCATGGTCAATTTCCTTATCGCGAAATTTTTAACGTGGCGCCAGATACTTCAAGAGCATACAAAAGCATGTTGTATTATGATAAACTACGTTATCGTTTGATGCCTTATATCTATTCACTTGCTGGCTGGAGTTATGTGAAAGATTATACTATCATGCGCGGATTGATTATGGATTTTGGAAATGATTCAGCAGTAAAAAATATTAACGATGAATACATGTTTGGACCCTCATTATTAATCAATCCTGTTTATACTTACAAAGCAACACAACGAAAAGTTTATCTGCCATCTAGTGAAGGTTGGTATGATTTATATTCAGGGAAATATGTTGATGGCGGGCAAACAATAAATGCTGATGCACCTTATGAAAGAATGCCTGTTTTTGTAAAAGAAGGTTCAATAATTCCGTTTGGCGTTGACTTGCAATACACAAATGAAAAACCTGAAAATAAAATCACGTTGTTTGTTTATACGGGACATGATGCGCAGTTTGATTTGTATGAGGATGAAGACACCAATTATAGTTATGAAGATGGAAAGTATTCCATCATTCCAATTTCATATAATGAACAGACAAAAACATTAACGATACGAAAACGCGAAGGCAGTTTTGATGGAATGCTTTCAAAACGCACATTTAATATTGTTTGGATTACAAAGAATAAACCTGTTGCATTAAATTTTGATGCAAGTGATAAATCAGTTTCTTATAGCGGAGATGAAGTAAGTGCACGGATGAAATGATGGTTGTAGCATTTAATTCATAAGATTTCTCCTATCGTCGAAATGACGTTCAAATTTGTAATGTTTACTATTGATGAAACTCTTCGAACGTCATGTCGAGGTAACGAGACACCTCTCAAATTGAACAGGAACAATCAATTATCTGAAACTTTTGCTTAACAAAGACAATTGTATTTTTGCAGAATGGTTTCTTCTCAGCAACAAAATATCAGGAATTTAAGTTTGGATGAATTGCAAAACTTTTTTGCGCAAATCGATGAAAAGAAATTTCGCGCAAAACAAGTATACGAATGGCTGTGGCAAAAACACGCCGGCAGTTTTGATGCAATGACGAACATTAGCAAAGACCTTCGTTTAAAACTTGCTGAACATTTTTCTTTGCCTGCACTTACTATCAACACAACACAATACAGCGAAGATGGAACGGTAAAATCCAGATTTAAAACTTTTGATGATCATTTTGTTGAAGGTGTTTTGATTCCAACCGAAGAAAGAAAAACAGCTTGTGTTTCATCACAAATTGGCTGCAGCTTAAGTTGTAAGTTTTGTGCAACAGGAAAAATGGAACGTGAACGCAACTTGACGTTTGATGAAATCTATGACCAGGTTGCATTGATCAATGAACAAAGCGAAAGAATTTACAACAAGCGTTTATCAAACATTGTTTTTATGGGCATGGGAGAACCATTACTCAATTATAATAACGTATTAAAGGCAATAGATAAAATTTCTGCTGAAAATGGCTTGGGAATGAGCCAAAGAAGAATCACTGTTTCAACAGCCGGTGTTGCAAAGATGATTAAGAAATTAGGCGATGACAAAGTTCGTTTTAAACTGGCTTTATCACTTCATGCAGCAAACGATAAAAAGCGTCATGAAATAATGCCGATCAACGATACCAATAACATAAAATCTTTGATTGAAGCATTAAATTATTTCTATCAGCAAACAAAAAATGAAGTAACGTTCGAATACATTTTATTCAGAAACTTTAATGATTCTCAAAAAGATGCTGAAGAGCTGGTGAAGATATATCGGCAAGTTCCTGCAGATCTCGTAAACATTATTGAATACAATCCAATCGATGGCGCATCTTTTGCGAAGCCTGATGATGAAACGATTGAAAACTTTATGAAGTTTCTGGAAAGCAATCGTGTGAATGCAAGACTAAGAAGAAGTCGCGGTAAAGATATTGATGCTGCCTGCGGACAATTGGCAAACAAGGATAATTTTTAAATTGCAACATTTCAAACAATATTCAAATCTTACATAGCGACTTTTATCTCAATACTGAGTTCCTCACAAAAATGTTATAAACACTTAGTGGTTTAAATTACAAAGCTGATTTTTTAAATACTCGAATAAATAATTTTGCGGCAATTGAAATTACCAACGATTGTTGCGTGTTTAACAGATACAAATGGCAGAACAAAAAAATATAATCACAAACGAAACGGGTGTACAAGGTCAATACAAAAATTGGTTTTTAGATTATGCGTCGTATGTGATTTTAGAACGTGCAGTGCCGGCAGTTGAAGATGGATTGAAACCGGTGCAGCGCCGCATTTTGCATGCAATGAAAGAAATGGATGATGGTCGTTTTAATAAGGTGGCAAACATCATCGGTCAGAGCATGCAATATCATCCGCATGGCGACGCGAGTATTGGTGATGCATTAGTGAATATGGGTCAGAAAGAATTGATGATTGAAACCCAGGGTAATTGGGGCGATGTAAGAACCGGCGATGATGCAGCTGCTCCAAGATATATTGAAGCGCGTTTAAGCAAGTTTGCTTTAGAAGTTGCATTCAACGCAAAAACAACAGATTGGCAATTGAGTTATGATGGAAGAAAGCAGGAACCTGTAACGCTTCCGATGAAATTTCCATTGTTATTAGCGCAGGGTGCGGAGGGAATTGCAGTGGGTCTTTCAACAAAAATTCTTCCGCATAATTTTATTGAGATCTGTGATTCAGCCATTAAATATTTACGCGGAAAAAAGTTTGAATTGCTACCGGATTTTCAAACCGGCGGTTTAATGGATGCCACGAATTACAGCGAAGGAAAACGCGGTGGTAAAATTCGTGTGCGTGCTGCAATTGAAGAGCGTGATAAGAAAACGCTGATCATAAAAAATATTCCATACGGCATCACTACCTCAACATTGATGGATTCAATTGTGAAAGCAAATGACCAGGGAAAAATCAAGATAAAAAAAGTTACAGATGCAACAGCAAAAAATGTTGAAATTATAATTGAACTCGCATCTGGTATTTCACCTGATATAACAATTGATGCTTTGTATGCTTTTACAGATTGCGAATTAAGCATTTCTCCAAATGCATGTGTGATCGTTGATCAGAAACCAAAATTTCTTGGCGTTCATGAACTGCTTAAAATTTCGGTTGACAGAACAAAGGATCTTTTGAAGCGTGAGCTTGAAATTAAGCTAAGTGAACTGGAAGACAAATGGCATTATACTTCACTCGAAAAAATATTCTTCGAAGAAAAAATTTATAAAGAGCTCGAGAAAAAACATGCAACATGGGATAAAGTGATCGAAGCAATCGATAAAGCGTTTGATCCTTTCAAGAAAAAATTAAAACGCGCTGTAACAAGAGAAGATATTTTAAAGCTGACTGAAAAGCCAGTTCGCAGAATTTATAAGCTGGATATTGATGAGCTGAATGAACAGATAAAAAGTATTGAAGCCGACATCAAACAGGTAAAGCACGATTTAAATAATCTTGTTGATTTCGCTGTTTCTTATTTTGAAAATCTTTTGAAAAAATATGGCAAAGGCAAAGAACGCAAAACAGAAATAAAATTATTTGATACAATCCAGGCAAAACAAGTTGCCATCGCAAACACAAAATTGTACATCAACCGCGAGGAAGGTTTTATTGGAACTGGTTTAAAGAAAGATGAATTTTTGGTTGAGTGTTCTGAGTTTGATGATATCATCGCATTTACCAAACGCGGCATCATGAAAGTGATAAAATTGGCTGATAAAAGTTTTATTGGAAAAGATATTTTGCACGCTGCTGTTTTTATGAAAAATGATGATCGCACTACATACAACATGATCTATACTGATGGCGGATCCGGTGTGAGTTATGCAAAGCGGTTTAATGTTACCGGCGTTACTCGCGATAAAGAATATGATCTTACAAAGGGTAACGATAAAAGCAAAGTGCAATATTTATCGGTGAACGCAAACGGTGAAGCGGAGGTGGTGAAAGTTACGTTGAGCCCGAATTGCTCTGCGCGTATAAAAGAGTTTGATTTTTATTTTGAAACGTTGGATATAAAAGGTCGCAGCAGCATGGGTAACCAGGTTACAAAATATCCTGTGCGCACTGTAAAATTTAAAGAGAAAGGAACAGCAACTTTAGCCGGAAGGAAATTATGGTTCGATAATATTTATGGCAGATTAAATGGAGATGAAAAAGGAATTCTATTAGGAAGTTTTGAAGCAGAAGATAAAATACTTGTTATTTATAAAGATGGAAGTTATGAGCTCACTGATCTTGAATTAACGCAGCGTTTCGAGCCGGAGAAAATTTTATCTATACAAAAATTTAATCCTGAAAAAATTATTACTGCTGTTTATGCTGACCTTGATAAGAAACAATATTATGTGAAGCGTTTTAAGATTGAAACATCAAGTTTGCACAATAAATTTTTCTTTATTAAAGAAGATAACAATACTGTTTTGGAAACAATTACAACTGCAGATGATCCTGTTTTATATTTTGAAAAGGGAAGAGGCGCACAGGTTCAGAAGATAAAATATAAAATTGGTAAGAACATAGAAGTTACAGGATGGAAATCTGTAGGAACACGTTTTGAAGATTATAGTAAATCCGTAAAAATGAATTGGGTGGAAACCGGAGATAATAAGCAACAAACCTTGTTTGAGTAATTTAATTTGAGATCCTTTGATTAATTATAACAAAATGGTTAAACAATTTTATTTTTCGCTCCTTATTTGTTTTGTTCTTTTTAGCTGCTCTTGTTCCGCTAATAATAATTCAACTAAAAAAGATACCTTATACGCAACCGCGTTGAAGGCTTATGGGAGGTTTGAACTTACAAAGCAAAACGATCTTGAACTTATTTCTTCTGCTGTGCATTTTGGTTTTAGTTTCAATGGTAATTCATGCGAATTGTATGCTTATATTAATGATGCAGGCGGTCATAATTATTTGCAGTATGAGCTTGATGGCGTTTATCAAAAACGAATTAGAATAAATGGTGGTTCTGTTCAACCAATAACATTAACTGCGAATACCGGCGGAAATCATACAATAGAAATTTATAAAGCAACTGAAGCAACAACAGGTCCCATCTTCATACAAAAAATTGTTGCCAATAACATTTATGCAATAAAACCTTCTAATGCACCTTTAATAGAATTCATTGGTAATAGCATAACATGTGGTGCGCTTTCAGATACTTCTGATGTTAAATGCGGCCAAGGTATTTATCTTGATCAGCATAATGCGTATGATGCATACGGACCAAGGGTGGCACGTGCAGCGCATGCAAATTTTATTTTAAGCAGTGTGAGTGGTATTGGCGTTTATCGCACATGGAACATGGATAATCCAAGTATGCCGCAGGTGTATGAAAAAGCAAGGCTTACTACTGATGATACAACGATGTGGAATTTCAAAATGTATTCGCCTACAATCGTGAGCATTGCTTTAGGCACAAACGATATGAGTCACGGTGATGGCGTGCATGCAAGGCAGCCTTTCGACAGCGCTCTATTTGTAAAAGATTACATTTCGTTTGTGCAACGGGTGAAATCAAAATATCCAAAGGCTACTATTGTTTTGTTAAGCAGCCCGATGATTAATGGTAATGAAAGAATTCTTTTGCAAAATTGTTTAGCTGCTGTAAAACAAAATATCGATTCAATATATTCTTCAGATAAACCGGTTTCTGTATTCTTTTTCCAGCCGATGAATCCTCACGGATGCAGCTATCATCCAAGTGTAGAAGATCATGCAGTACTTGCACAGGAATTAATTCCACTCTTTAAACAATTGCTGAAACAGTAGTTTTTTCAAGTTCTGTTTTTTTCTCTCCGAAAAATATCCAAAGTTTAAAAGAATTATAAAATCTTAAACTTTTAAGATAAAAATTTGTTCGTACGAAAAATTTCCTATCTTCATGGTATGAAAGAAAACAAAATTCAGTCGTCTGATAAAATCGAGCCTACAAAATCGGAGCTTGAAATTTTACAAGTGTTATGGAAATATGGTCCATCCAATGTACGCTTTGTAAATAATAAATTGAATGAAAGCACAAGAACAGTGCAATACACATCTACATTGAAGTTGATGCAGATTATGCATGCAAAAGGCATGTTGAAAAGAGACGATACCAACATGACGCATATTTATTCTCCGGCTGAAGCAGAAAATAAAACGAAAAATTATTTGCTCGACAGGTTTGTGAACTCAATGTATGGCGGTTCTGCAAGCAGTCTTGTAATGCAATTGCTCGGCAACAAAAAAACTTCGAAGAAGGAACTAAAGCTTATTAAAGACTTGTTGAAAGATATAGATAAGGATTTATAATTCTTAAACAAACTGTATGCGAAATCTTTTTATAAATTATTTATTCAGTTACCAATCAATGCAGGTTTTGTTTTGGACACTGATACATTCATTGTGGCAGGGAATTGTTTTTGCATTCTTTACCGCGATCATATTATTGTCAACAAAAAAATCTGCAACTGCATTGCGATATAAATTATTGAGCAGTGTTTTAATGTTATTCATCATTACAAGTGCAGTTACATTTTGCTACGAAGTGGCTTCAGTTAGAAATTATAATACTGAATCTTATAAGCCTGTTATCGCTTCTTCAATTGCAAATGTTGTAATTAATAATTCTTCGGTAAGCATCATTGAAAAATTAATTTCATTTCTGCAAGCTTATGAAAACTTAATAGTGTTAAGCTGGTTTGCAGTTATTATTCTTAAATGTGTTGGCTTGATCAAGGGATTGCATGATGTTTATATTTTAAAACACCGGGAAGTTTTTGATGCAGGCCAATATTGGAACAGCCGTTTGCAAATCTTAGCTGAAAATGCAGGTATAAAAAAACAAATACAGCTACTAAAATCCCAGATAGCAAAAGTGCCAATGGTAGTTGGATATTTTAAGCCGGTAATTTTATTTCCTGCTGCAGCATTAACTGCACTTGCGCCAAAAGAAATTGAAGCCATTTTATTACATGAGCTTGCACACATTCGGCGCAAAGATTATCTTATAAATATTTTTCAGCGTATTGCAGAGATTATATTCTTTTTTAACCCTGCTGTTTTATGGATATCATCTTTAATAAAAGAAGAAAGAGAAAATTGTTGTGATGATATTGCTGTTAAGCAAACAAAAAATAAAAAACAATTTATACATGCACTTGTTTCTTTCCAGGAATATAACACTTCCGGTTATACCACTTCATTTTCAGGAAGAAAAAATTTTTTATTCAGCAGAATAAAGAGAATTATTACCAACAACAATAAAACATTAACCGCCATGGAAAAAACTTTTTTAATAGCCGGCATAGTTGTTACTGCGTTCACGGCTTTTGCTTTTTCGCAACATAAGCAATCGTCTTTTAAAAATATTTCTGCTTTACAATCAATCCAGATCAAGCCTGCAGAAAAAATAAAAGATACTGTTCCGGAAGCAGTAAATAACAATGAATCAAAATATACAATCAATTCAACATTGCATGGAAAGCAATACAAACTTGTTGAAGTGAATGGAAAAGTAACGGAATTGTATGTAGATAATGTGAAAGTGCCCGACGATAAGATTTCAGATTATAATGACACCATGGCGGAGTTGAAAGAGAAATTTGATATGAATACTAAGAGCCAGCATGAAGCGATGCAAGCTAAAGCCGAAGCAATGAAGGCACAAATGGAAGCAATGGCAATAGATAAGTTGACTATTGATTCGCAGGTGGAAGCAAATGCAAAAGATGTGGAGGCAAGGGTTAAAGAACTGCAACAAAAAATGGCAATAGATGAATTAGCAAATAACTCGGATAGTGTGCGTGAAAAAGTTGAGGCATTAAAAGCACAAGCTTTAGCAATGAGTGAAGTAACCAAGAATCAGGCGCTGCAAATGCAGCAAAAGAATTTAATGATGAAAGACCAGGCAATGAAATTAGCTGAAGTAATGAAAGAAAAAGATGCGGATCTGAAAGAGCAAGCTAAAAAATTTGCTGAAATAGCAGATCAAAATGATGTTATGATGAAAAACCAAATAGACAAGCAAACAAAACTGATAAAGGATAAGACCGATAAAATGATAAATCAAGAATTGAAATTGCAAATCGAACAACTAAAACAGCAGAATGAAGAGCTTAAGCAACAGCTTCGCTTAAATATTAAAATAGATTCATTACACATATCACCTGCTATACCGCAAGGGGCCTAAATTTTTAATGTTAATTATTTGTATCTGCATTTCGTAAAAGGCCTGTGTTTGCCGTGTTTGCGCATCATTTATTTTAATTTGTTGAAGGATTTGCAGTGCATTAATAATGCAAAAAACCGGCTGGCAAAACATTCTTGATAATTTCAAAAAATATACTGAGTCGAATTTACAGTAAGTAAAAATTTCTGCGTAATGGTTTAGTTATTGCTGTTGCTTTATTAACTTTAGAACAGCAATAACAATATATGAAATCAATTTCTTTCATTCTATCAGCTTGTGTTTTATTAATGTGTTCCTGCAATTCATCAAACACAAACACAAATGGTAATAACACTTACACAGTTCCTGATGATGCGGCAATTAAAAAAGCCGTTGATGATGCTTATGCTGCCATCAGTTTTAAACAAGGTGAGCAACCGCGTTACGACAGTATAAAGAACTATTTTATTCCGCAGGCGCAACTGATAGATTTTATTGGCGACACTGCTCAAATTTTATCGATTGATGATTTTGTAAAGTCATTTAAAAATTATGTTCAAACATCAAATATTACTTCTTTCCAGGAGCAGGAACTTTATGGAAGAACAGATCAGTTTGGAAATATTGCGCAAAGAATAAGTTCTTATAAAAATTATGTAAACAGTTTAGACATTGTAAAGGAAAGAGGTGTGAACAGTTTTCAATTAATTAAAACGCCACAAGGCTGGAAAGTTTCAAGTATAATTTGGGATGTTGAAAAAACCGGTAAGGCAATTCCTGATTATTATCTGCCAAAAAAATAATTATTGTTTTGTTTGTGCATCAAATTTTGCTTTCACTTCATCAAGATGCTGAATGAATTTGTTTACATCAGGATCATAACCATATTTAATATCGCTTAAAGCATTTTGATTTGCATCAATAAACATATACAATGGTTGGGCATTAAAACCAAACTTTGTTATTTCATAATCAAGATTTTTTTCACCCACATTTGTAATCTTATCTCCTCTTGCATTTGTATATTTTTCGTTTGATGATAACTCGGTTGGTTCATCAACATATAAACTCACCAATACAAAATTATTTTTCATCCGTTGCAAAACCTGCGGATCACTCCAAACCTGCGCTTCCATTTTACGACAATTTGCACAAGAGTGACCTGTAAAATCGAGCATGATAGGTTTGTTTAAAGCTTTTGATGCAGCAATGCCTTCATTCAAATCAAAGTATGCAGTTAAGCCAAACGGTGCTCCTAATTTGTCGATAAGTTTTTGCGGTGGTAATGCTGCAGTTTTTGTTTGTGCTGAATTAATATTTGCTTGTTGATAATTTCCTAATTTAAAATCTTGCGTATAATCTGGCGGCACCCATCCGCTTAATGCTTTTAATGGTGCGCCCCACATGCCCGGCAATAAATACATTGCAAATGTGAATGATGCTATTGCAAAAAACAATCGCATAATAGTTATGTGTTTTACCTCACTATCATGATAAAATTTTAGTTTGCCCAGTAAATAAAATCCGAGCAATACTGCAAGCACGAACCACAACGCGATAAAAATTTCACGGTCAAGCAAACGCCAGTGGTAGATCAAATCAACGTTGCTTAAAAATTTCAATGCAAGTGCTAGTTCGATAAAAGCAAAGCTTACTTTAATTGTATTCAGCCATGCACCGCTTTTAGGCATTGAATGTATAAGTGAGGGAAACAATGCAAGAATCGTGAATGGTAATGCAAGCCCGGTTCCAAAACCAAACATGCCCGCAATAGGGCCAGCCTTTATACCGCCTGATGAAAGATAACCTAGTAATTGCCCGGCAAAAACACCTGTACAACTAAAAGAAACAATTACTAAAGTAAGCGCCATAAAAAACAAACCGGAGTAACCACTTTTGCCTGCAAGTTTATCTGTACGCGTACTCCATGATGAAGGCAATGTAATTTCAAATAAACCAAAAAATGAAAGTGCGAATACAATAAAGATGGTGAAGAAAATTAAATTGGTGATGGGGTTAATTGAAATTCTATACAATATCGTTTCGCCAAAAATTAGTGTAAGCGCTGTTGTAGGAATACCATAAATAAGAATAATAAACAATGAATAAATGAACGCATTTTTTATTCCGCGTTTTCTGCTGCCATAACGATGCATAAAATAGGTGATCGTAACAGGAAACAATGGATATAAACATGGCGTAAACGCTGCAATTATTCCTGTTAATAATCCAACCAGCAAAAAGCCTAACCAGTTTTTTGGCTTTCCATTGGAAACAGCAACACCTGCAACAGAAACTTTTTGTGCAGGTACTGTAACATCAAAAGTTTCTTCGCCACTGGGAAAATCATCGTTCAATTTTCCAAGCCATGCAAATGAACCTTTAATAATTGCGCTATCTGTTTTTTTTATTTTGAATGGATAAATAAAACTTGCGCTATCACTAAAGCCGGTAAAACTGCTTTTAGTTTTATCATCTTTAATCACTGTTACGTTAGATGACTGAACGATGTTTGTATCGTAAAGATATTTTGCAGAATTACTATCAAGATTTAACTGAGAAACAAATGCATCATCTGCATTTTTTGGTTTGGCAGAAAAAAGAAAAAAACCTTTATCAAGTTTTGCCTTAATAATAAAAGAAACAAGTGAGTCATTTTTTCTCTCTGCTGAAAAAGAAAAATGAACAAGATTATTTTGTGCAGAAATAAATTGACAAACTGCAATTGAAAAAATAGTTAGAGCAATTTTTTTTATGCAGCTTGTTTGCATTAGTTCAGTTGAATATTGAACGGAATTGTTTTTGGCGGAAGACACATCTTATCGTTGCACACCATATATTTTATTGTGCCTGATAAATTTGTTTTAACAGGCGATTTCAATTTTACATCTTGTGTAAACTCAACTTTATCTGCATAATATTTTACATCCACACCAAACACAGCATCATGATCTGTTTTTAATTTTCCATTTTCTTTCACTGTTCCGTTTAATGTAACCAAAGGATTCTTCTTAAAATTAATGCTGGTAGGAACGGGTCCATCCGGTGGCGTATTGATTGAATAAATATGCCATTCGCCGGGAAGCGTTGCATCAATTGTAACAACATATTCTTTGTCTGATTTTTTTACGGCTGAATAATTCCATTTCACAGGATCTTGTATCTGCGCATGTAAAGCGCTAATTGTAAAAGCAGCAATAAATATTAAAACAAATTTTTTCATTAATATTAATTTAATCCAAGCTCAGTAAAAATTTTTATGCCATCTGTATTTCCCAATAAAGTTGAAGAAGCTCTTTCGGGGTGCGGCATCATTCCAAAAACATTTCCGTTTCTATTTTTTATGCCTGCAATATTTCTCATTGCATGATTTGGATTAAAGCTTTTATCCACATTACCTTTTTCATCGCAATAATAATATATCACCTGTTTGTTGTTTTCTAATTCATCAAGCGTTTTATCATCGGCAAAATATCTTCCATCTCCATGCGCAACAGGAATCTTATAAATGCTTCCTTTATCGTTCTTTAAAAAAATATTTTTACTTACAAACTGTTGATGGCCATTAGGCAAAAGTACGCCCGGCAATAAACTACTTTCACACAAAATCTGGAAACCATTACATACACCAAACACTTTACCGCCTTTGTTTGCAAAATCAATTACACTTTGCATCATAGGGCTAAAACGTGCAATGGCGCCGCAGCGCAAATAATCACCAAAAGAAAAACCGCCGGGTAAAACAATACAATCATTTGTTGTAAATGCAGAGAGATCTTTGTCTTTATGCCAAAGCATAATAACTTCTTTGTTCATGTCATGCTGCAACGCATCCTGCATATCTCTGTCGCAATTGGAACCGGGAAAAACAACGATGCCGAATTTCATGTTGATGATTGAGGTGCAAAAATAAAATGTATCAGCCTAATAAATACCTAATACTTTCCAAACCAGTTGTTATAAATACTTAATCCAACGAATAACCAGAATATTATTGTTGGAATAATGCTGCGTGAAGTACTGCCAAACGCATAACCAATATAACAGGCTGCGGGAATCATGGCAATCAATATAGCTGATGGATAAGCCATCTTAACAAAAAAAATTGCCGGTATAAAAAAGAGCAAAAAAACAGCAGCCAACGTCCAGCTTTTGCGAACTTGTATCAGTTCCCTCTTTTCTGAATGCCGTACTATAAACATTGCCCACACTGTAACAGCAGCCGCAATTATAATTGTTAGAATGGTAAAAGAAAATTGGGGTTTCGCTGTAAAATAAATATTGAATAACTGTTGGGGTAACGGCAATAGTTTAAGATTACCGTTTAAAAATAAGATGCTGAGCAAAAAATAAAATGGCGTGATGATTCCAAACAATAAAATAAAAAATTCGTTTGCACGAAAGGGGCGAATAATTAAAAATGATAACAACACAATTACTGCCATCGGCATCATTACATAATATAAAATGATGGAAACGCCTGTTATTAAACCAATATTATAAATAGAAGATTTTGCATTGGGTGAGTTATACAAACGACAAACACCATAAAAAATCCATATAATAAAATTGCAGGAAAGTAGTGCTGCGGTAACCTGGTTAAAAACAGGCAGCAATGCCGATAATAATACGAATGCTAATGCAACTGTATAAGATTGCCTGGTAAGTAAGTTAAGATCATTCACTACAAAATTTAATTGCAATGCAATTAAAAAAATAAGCAGCACATAAATTACAGAAAGCGTGTAAGGCTGCAGGCTTGAAAACGGACTAAGCAAATAATAAAAAAAACCTTCGTTTGCAGAAACATTTAGGTGCGGCGCATTGATAAGCGAATAAGCATGCAAGCCACAACAAACAATAATTAACCAAAAAACAGAAACGGCAGATTTGTCTTTAAAAAATGATACCACTTTATTTTGTTAAGCGTAATAAACCTGTCAGGTTAGTTAAAATTCTATTTTGGCAAAGCAAAGATAATTTCTGTATTGACAGGGAATTAAAACTTCACGAAGGCTTACCTGTTTTGCATAACGTGGCATAAACTGGTAGCCCCTGTCTAATTCTTTAAATGTAGGATTAAGGGTAACTTTTCCTGAAGGATCTATACTTTCTGATTGCAGCAACAAAGTTCTTTTTGTGAATTCGTTGAAAAGAAAGTTTACTTCGCCAGAAGTAATATAAGTTCCATAACCAATAAAGTTATCTGTATAATCATCGTATTGCGATTTTGGAATTATACTTGCCCACTCAAGATTTGCGGAAGAATCGAAAGACATGATTGCGATGTTATCTGCGAAATATCTTGTTTGATTAAGATAACCATAAGGTGAATACCATGGGTAATAATACCCTAATGAATTTCCATATAAATAAGAATTTGAATTATACCAGTATGGAGAGTATGGCGAATTAAAATAATCCCACCGGTTATTATAAACACCGCGGCTGGATGAATAAGCAGATTCTGATGCTATTGCAAATCCACCATCTTTGCGCATAACAATATTTTGCAAAAAATAATCATCAAAGGCTGCACGCGTAGAGCCTTCAGATTTTGCATTACTTTTTAGTTGATCATTAAACTCAAATTGTTTTGTTGCGGTTATTTGCTGATCAGCTTTATTCCAAATGGCGCAATACATTCCATCAATATTTCCTCTTCTTTGTTTTGAATAAAAGGCTGCAACTAAAAAATGGTTATTTAAATTATCGGCTTTTACACGAATGTCTCCAAGATAAATTTTTCCAATGTCAAGAGGATAAGTATAAATTGAATCGTCTTCAGGATTTTTTACAAGCAAAGCAATTTTTTGTATAGTGCTTGCATCAGAATTACCAGATGCTTTTACAAAAGCCATTGTGCCACTGTTATCCAATGTGAATTCTGTTAAGAAATCATTGTGCGCCTGCATGGGAATAGTGGTAGTAAATTTTGACATAGAATTTAAAGAACCATCAAACAAATGCGAGGTAAAAACATATTTTGATTCATCCCTGCTATTGATTTTATATACAGCAATTCTTTGCTTGTCTTCGCTATATAAAATATTATAAATTTTATTGCTGGCAAAAAAACTAATAGCAGTTGTATCGAGCGTTACAGGTTCACCGATAATTTTTCCATCACCGCCAATGCGCGCTGCCATACAGTTTACAATATTTCTTTTTTGAAATTGATAAATAAAATAGAAATAATCTCTATAAGGAATAATTTCAGAATTAATTATTCTGTCAGGCACAAAATCCATGTTTACCTTGTTCACCAATTTCATTTCATCATCATATATACTAATAGAAAATGAGGATCGAACGTGTTTATAAACCAGGTAATGATTATCCAGTTTGCCCACAATATCAAAATCAACAGAGCGTACATCATCCCTGTCTGGTTCAGAATATGTTATTTTCTGGGCAAAGCAGGCAAGGGCTATAATATTGAAAAGAAAACAGGCTAATAATTTAAATTTCATTATAAAAAAGCTTGTATAACAAATGTAAGATTTAAAAAAAGTGTTTCAGATAAATTAACTTAATGAAAGTATTGTTTATTGCATAATTGCCAGTGTAAAATTATTTCGCTATAAATTTGCGCTTAGCTTAGTTTTAAAACACCTACGTGAGCAAAAGTATAAACAGGGTTTCGGCAGCCGGTCTTTTAATTGCATTAGGAATTATTTATGGAGACATTGGTACTTCACCACTCTACGTTTTAAATGCCATTGTTAGTAACAGGGAGATTGATGAAAACTTGATCCTCGGTTCTCTTTCGTGCATTATATGGACGCTGACCTTACAAACAACCGTTAAATATGTTATTCTTACATTAAAAGCAGATAACAGAGGTGAAGGTGGAATATTTAGTTTGTATGCTTTGGTGCGGCGGCAAAAGCGATGGCTTGTATTACCGGCAATGATTGGCGGTGCTGCATTACTTGCAGATGGAATTATAACGCCACCCATTTCTGTTACGGCTGCAGTAGAAGGCTTAAAACAAATAAACTTTTTTGCGGGCATAAGCACACTGGCAATTGTAATTATCGTGCTTGTTATTTTGGGATTATTATTTTTTCTTCAGCAATTTGGTACTGCTTCCATTGGAAAATTATTTGGTCCCATCATGCTTCTTTGGTTTAGCATGCTTGCAGTATTAGGTAT
>DASZUY010000115.1:0-7155 GCA_035547495.1 Parafilimonas sp.
GGCGAAGAGTGGGAAGTACTGGAATATGCGACATGGCATCCGGGGACACGACGTTACAGGTCTTTTGAAGAATTTCTTATAAAAACTCACGAAATGAATGTAAGATTACGTAATCCCACACAGATAAGTAAAAGCAGCTAACATCAAGCTTGCTGCCATAGCGGCTCGACGAATCTGCGCTGAACATCAGTTTTTCAATTAAGCTATATATCTTTATCCATGCTGACGCAACACAGAATACCGCTCCGGCAGCAAGCCGTCGGCGTTGTATGCCATTTAGAAAACAGCACTTAATAACAACATATGAAACTAAAAACTACAAAAATCTTATTTACTTTTTTCCTCTTTGCGTTGAGTTTAAACAACAGTTTCGCGCAGCTAAAATATCCTGTTACAAAAAAAGTAAATCAGGTAGATGATTATTTTGGTACCAAAGTAAGTGACCCTTATCGCTGGCTAGAATATGATACAGCTGCAGACACTAAACAATGGATACAAACAGAGCAAAGCTTTACTGAAAACTATTTATCTAAAATTCCATTTCGTGCATTGATAAAAAAACAAGTAGAAAAGGTAATTAATTATCCAAGATTTTTCTCAGGCTTTAAAGCAGGAGATTATATTTTTTATACAAAGAATGATGGTTTGCAAAATCAGTCTGTTTATTATTATCAGAAAGGCTTAAACGGTCAGCCACAGGTTTTTATTGACCCAAACACACTATCAAAAGACGGAAGTGTTTCAGTTGAACTGGATGGTCCATCTAACGATAAGAAATATATGGCTTATCATATTAATCGTAATGGAAGTGACTGGAGTACCAGTTATTTTATAGAAATAGCAACACATAAACAACTGCCAGATAGTATTAATTGGCGGCGTGGTGGTGGTGTAGGCTGGGCAAAAGATGGGTTTTATTATGACGTTTATCCAACGCCGACCAAAGGCACAGAACTTACAGCGATTGCAAAAAATGATAAGATTTATTTTCATAAATTAGGCGACAACCAGGCGAATGATAAATTCATTTATTCAGACACAGCCCACCCTGATATGGGATTGGCAGTACAAACAAGTGAAGATGGAAGGTTTCTTTTTATTTATAAATTTCCAGGTTCGTTGGGCTTTGAAGTGTTAGGTAAAAGGATTAATTCAAACGATGATTTTACAGTGTTGTTTCAGGGATATGATTATCAAAATGGTATTATAGGCAACAAGGGCGATACCCTTTTTGTAAATACCAATGAGGGGGCTGATAATTTTAAAATTATAGCAACAGATTTTAATAACCCAGCTAAAGAAAATTGGAAAGAAATTATTCAGGAAAGGAAAGAAAAGCTTGACCATGCATCAATGGTGGGTGACCACATTATTACAGACTATCTTGTAAATGCCACTTCTAAAGTTTACCAGTATAATACTGCAGGAAGATTAGAATTTGAAGCTGCTTTGCCGGGTTTAGGCACTGCAAGCGGCTTTGGTGGTTTTGCAGATGATAAATATGTTTTGTACGATTATACTTCGTTTACGTCTCCTCCAAGCGTTTATACCTACACGGTAGCCACTGGAAGATCAGAAATATTCAAACGCTCAAACTACCCACTAGATTTAAACAATTATGAAACAGAACAAATTTTTTATACCAGTAAGGACGGTACTAAAGTGCCGATGTTTTTAGTGCATAAAAAAGGAATAGTAAAAGACAGCGCACATCCAACATTGCTGTATGCATACGGTGGGTTTGACATTAGCACGACTCCATTCTTTTGGTCTTCTATGTTTGAATTATTGCAGAATAATGGCATTCTGGCTGTTGCTAATATAAGAGGAGGTGGTGAGTATGGCGAAGCTTGGCATAAAGCAGGAATGTTGGATAAAAAGCAAAATGTATTTGATGATTTTATAGCTGCGGCGGATTACCTGGTTTCAGAAAAATATACAAGCCGGCAGAAGCTTGCTATAATGGGAGGCTCAAATGGTGGTTTATTGATTGGCGCCGTTATAACTCAACAACCTGCTATATGCAAAGTCGCCTTCCCTGAAGTGGGTGTTATGGATATGTTGCGATTTCAGAAATTTACAAGTGGTGTTTTTTGGACAACAGAATATGGCAGCAGTGATAGCGCCAGTCAATTTCCTACTCTATATAAATATTCTCCATTACACAATATTAAAACTGGTGTAAATTATCCGGCAACACTTATAATGACGGCAGACCATGATGACAGAGTTGTACCTATGCATTCATTTAAATTTGCTGCAACCATGCAGGAAAAACAAAGCGGATCAAATCCTGTATTGATAAGAATTACAACTAATCAAGGTCATGGTGCATCAGGTTCATCATTAAAGAAAAATATAGAAAGTACCACTGATGTTTTTTCCTTTATGTTTTATAACATGGGAATCACACCAAAACAATAAACGGCATACAACAAGAGTATCCTATGTAAAGCGGTTGTAAGAAGGATTAGATAATATGTTATCAAAGCTATTACATAAATATATTTGGTACTTGGATTTGAGTCATCTCCGTCGTTGTTAATGGCATTTACGCCGTTCGCCTCAGGATCCTTTCATGAATAGTCATATATAGTTTAGGAATTCTTCAAAATAATAAACATCCATAATAGTGTCACGAAGATTATCACGTAAAACCAATCACACCTCATTAAATTAGACAGTAATTCATAGCAAAATAAAAAAGGTAAAACGCCCCTTTAGCTGAAAGTTGTTTTGTTGCATCCTCCCCTTGCTGGTATTTGCCGCACCACCATTGTTTTGTATTTTCAAGACACATTCTATAAAACAGGTAAATTAGCGTGCAGTGCGCTACTTTAAAAAATCATTCAATGCAATTAGAAGAACTAAAGCAAAGTTTAATCTCGGAGTTTAAAAATCTCAACGACAATAAAATATTAAAAAGAAACGATGATTTGACGGACAATTTGTGGCTTGACATTAAAATTAAAGAACAACATACATTAAATAAAATAAAAGCGAGTTCCAAAGCTTTTAAAATTATTGCTTATGTCTTAAGTGCTATCACGGGATTTGTTGCTCTGTTAAAGTTTTTCGGCAACTATTCGTGGATTGACCTAAACAAGGCATCGCTTCTAATCTTGCTCACAGTTACTAATGCTGTAACTGCGTTTTCCACAAGTATGCAACTTACAAAACTCGAAAAGAAAGTTTTGATTCTTGACATCTTGAGTAAATTTCCAGTTTAAACAATACGACATTAGATTAAAAGGATATAATTATGATGACGATTAACAAACGTTTCGGCTTAACATTTGTCATACTAAGCATCATTGGGTTTGGATATGGACTTTATGCGAAGTATCATAATCTGGAAGTCAGTCCCAGTTTCGCTTTAAGCGCTTTTCTATTGATCTTTGGCATCTTTCTGCTGGTGAGAAAACCGGGCAAGGAAGTTTAATCTTTCGTAACGAAAAGCATTATGCATTGACAAAATTTAATTAAGTATTTGTACCAAACTCACGTTGTAGCGGGTCTTTCAACGAAGCCCCGCCTTGTAAAAAAGTAATTATGACTTGTAACACAAAGTCTCAGCCAAAGCACATCAGCGATGTTGTGAAGATCCCTGCACAAATGTATCTTCACAAATGCTTGAACGTTATGCGCCATTTTATTGCCGGTTCAATAATCAACGCTGAGACAAAATCTTAGCATTGTATGACGGCAAAAAACTATTGCCGGCTGAACTTTAATGGGCTGATTGAGATGGAAAAACTGTTAAGTTATAAAAAGACATATACAGATATTGCTGAAACGCTTCACCGTAACAAAAGCACTGTATGCAAAGAGAATGGTAATCAAAACATTTTATTGACAAAGATTACACCTTGACAAACAAAAGTGTTTTTGCAACCATTGCATTACATATGACTTATAGCACTGCGTTTTCAACGATGCCTTATTATGGTTCTTCGTATAGTGCAAAGTACATGGTAGTGGCAACATGTATAGTTGGAATTATTGTTTTTCTTTTGAACGGCAAGTGGAAGCAATCAAGATATTGGATGAACATGACCAGATCAAAACTGCGTTGTTCAGTTATATAAAATAAAACTACTTTTATTCTTATAAAAGAGATTATTTATGAATTCTCCTGTAAGGCATGAAAAACAAGTTGTAAATGCGCAGTTAATTTGTTTTGTGGTGGCAAGTATTTTTAGTTTTACGGCAGATTTATTTGGTAATACAGGCCAACAAATCGTATACAAATTCGTAGATTCCATTTTTATTACAGGCACTTTATTGGTTGCTATGAAATTAGCCAGAGAGGGTTGGGATATGCCTGCCGCAGGATACACGTTGGTATCTATTGCCTGGGGCTCACTTTTTCTTGCAAAAGACTTTCAACAGTTATCGGTAGGGGAAGATATTTTGGCTTCTTCATTTTACTTTCTTTTACCTGCCATGATATTAATCATTTTTTACGAGCCCTTCCCCTGGTGGTTAAAAATAATATGCCTTGCTACTATAGTTCCTTCGCTCGTTGGCTTAATTGAAAGTAAGGTGGGAACACCAGCCTCAGTAGATCCGGTATGGAAAAAGATAAATTATCAGGCAGTACACATCACGAGTCTTTTTTGGGGGTTTTTCTTTATGTTACAACATCGAAAAGTGAAATTGTAAAGGGAGGAGAGCAGAATAAAGGCACTAAGATATAATTCATGATTTATAAACGTTAAATGGTATGCTGCAAACATGAATATCCTATGTAAAGCATGGCTGGCAAACAGCACTTGTGCAGCAGTTCCGCACGTGCGGGATCATCTTTAGTCATCGTCAAAAATTAGAATTCAACATTTGTAACTATCTTCAACTTCAGATTTTCAATTAAGCATTTTGTTCATTCCTTAGGGATGAAAAAAAATCCTTGCGTTTGCACGCCGGCTTTTTAATTAACATCATATTCTTCAATTGCCTGACCAATCTGGTCAATGATATCCTGATCGAATATATCAGTGTTTTCTGCCTGCCAGTTTCCATCTTCATTCATTGATATGGTAAGTAAATATTCATTGTTTTGTTCAATTCTGTAATGACTTATATACATACCTTCATAAGAAACCGTTACCTTATATGTTTTATCGTTAACCCTAACCTCAAAATGATTTTCATCCAATAACTGCGTCATACTCTTTTTTGAAATAACTACAAATCTGCTGCCACCAAACACTTATATTTTTTTAATTTTTTTTTGTTCTCAATTTCAATTGGTTAAACCAATATTTTATGGCGTTTTTTGCTTCCCCATTTTTTTAGTAATATTTTACTAAGTATTTTAGCGTTATGGGTATGGTAAGAAGGGAAATAATATCCCGTCTCGAGCGGGATATTCTGCCCCTTGAGGGGTTAAAATTATTGTCAACCGATAATAACATAAGCCTTGACTTTCGCCCTATTGAAAATGCTTTTCCGAATCATATTTTTCCCATTGGGTGTACACATGAATTTCTAACGGCATCCATTGAAGATGTTGCATCCACCAATGGTTTCATTGGCATTTTATTGAGTAAGCTGATGCAATTTGATGGTGCCGCTATTTGGATAAGCGCATCAAGAACATTATTTCCTGCCTCGTTAAAAAGATTTGGTGTACAGCCTGACAAAATCATTTTCGTTGATCTGAAAAATGAAAGAGATGTTTTATATGCAACGGAAGAATGTTTAAAATGTAAAAGAATAACTGCCGTGATAAGTGAAATAAAAAATATATCATTTAAAGAATCGAGAAGGCTTCAGTTAGCAGCAGAGCAAAGCAGGGTTACCGGTTTATTGGTACGGCATCCATATAAAATTTTACATACCATAGCCTGCGTTTCGCGCTGGCGCATTACAGCACTTCCGCGGGCATTAGCGGACGGAATGCCTGGCATTGGTTTTCCAAGATGGAATGTTGAACTATTAAAGGTTCGCAACGGTAAACCGGGAACATGGCAATTGGAATATTCGTCAAACTGTCTGAAAGAAATTAAAGAAAACATTTTTTCAATACCGTTTGAGAAAAGAAAAACAGGATAAAATGTATAAATGGTTTAACAGCGCATCGTCCTATCCGGGAGACGATGCTTAATAAAAAGAAATTAGAGAAAAAATTTTAAAAGCGCATCGTCCGCCGCAAAAGACGATGCTTACAACAAGAACAGGATAGATGTATAAATGGTTTGAAAGCGCATCGTCCTCTGCGAGAGACAATGCTTAATAAAGGATAAGATGACTAAGCGTTTTGTAGCAATATGGTTTCGTCATTTAAAGACAGACTGGATGATCCGTCGCCAACCTGAATTGAAGGCAATTCCTTTTGTGTTGGCGTTACCATCACGGGGGCGAATGGTGATAACAGAAGTAAGTAAAGTTGCGAAGGCAAAAGGTTTGTATGCAGGAATGATCGTGGCAGATGCAAAAGTTGTTTGTCCGGAAGTAAAAGTAGTTGACGATAACATTGATCTCGCGGAAAAACTGCTTAATAATCTTTCGATATGGTTTATTAAATACACGCCGGTTGTAGCAGTAGATCTTCCGGATGGATTAATACTTGATGTGAGTGGCTGCACACATTTATGGGTAAGTGAAGAAGCTTATCTAAAAGATATAATCAACAAACTAAAGAGCTTGGGTTATTATGTTCGTATAGCAATAGCTGATACAGTTGGTACAGCATGGGCTGTGTGCAGGTATGGCAAAGAAAAAGCCATCATTAAAAGCAATGAACAAGTACAAGCATTAATGCGATTACCGCCAGAAGCATTAAGAATAGAAAATAGTATTAGTGAACGACTACATAAATTAGGTCTGCATACGATCAGCAGTTTTATTAACATGCAACGTTCTGCATTGCGTAGAAGATTTGGAGAACAATTATTATTAAGGCTTGAGCAGGCATTAGGCAACAAAGCAGAAATCATTAAACCGGTAATTCCTATTGAACCCTATCATGAACATTTACCTTGTTTGGAACCAATTCAAACAGCAACCGGAATTGAAATTGCATTGCAACAACTTTTAGATTCTTTATGCACACGATTAAAAAAAGAAGGCAAAGGTTTACGTTTTGCAATATTAAAATGTTACCGTGTTGACAATAATGTTCAGCAAATTCAAATCCGCACCAATCATGCT
>DASZUY010000116.1:0-7240 GCA_035547495.1 Parafilimonas sp.
AATTTACCATTGGCAACGGTTGGCTTAAAATTATTATCTACATAAATATATTTTAGAATTTTTGTTCCTGCTTGTGTACCATTTGAAGTTCCTAATATATAATTGTATGATGCATCGTAGGCAGCGAAATAAAGCTTATTGTTATAAGCAACTAAATTGTAATAATTACTATAAGCATTGTTTAAAAGATTAGTACCTGCAGTACTTCCATCTGTTTTCCATAACTCCCATGTGTAGGTGTTCGTATCAAAATAACTGAAGAATAATTTATCATCAACCGGCGTCATATTTACTCCGTAGTAAGTTGAAAGGTATTGCACAATATAAGTTCCGTCACTTGTACCATCACTGCGCCATATTTCATACTGATAGGTTGAGGAATTAAATGTCTCGATATATAAAAGATCAGAAGTTGCAACCATGGTTACAATATAACCGGGTTCATAATCAAGTGCAGGAACTGAAATAGTAGAAGTACCTGCATTCGTGCCGTCTGTTTGCCATATTCTTGTAAAACCATTTAACTCTGCAATGAAATATGTTTTGCTATTTAAATTTACAAAATATTGCGGGTACGAGCCATCAGAACCTGTATTAATGTCTTTTACAAGATGTGTTCCTGCTGCTGTGCCATCGCTGGTGAACAATTCATCGTTTCCATATTGCACATTAGTTGCGTTAAACAATAATTGATTTGATGGAGAAACAATGCCCTGCAAGCCATAAGTATTATAGCCATTTGCAGAAAAAGGATCAGAAGATGAAGTAGCAGTATTATTTATATTTTTTAACAAGAATGTACCTGCTGCTGTGCCATCACTCTTCCATAGTTCCTGCCCATTAATACCATCATTTGCACCAAATAAAATAAAGCCATTTACATACGTAAGGTTATTTGAAGAGCAACTGTATATTCCGGGATAAATATCTTTTACAATATTTGTTCCTGCTTCGGTACCATCGCTTTCCCATAATTCAAAACCGTTCGTATCATCGAAGTAAGAATACAGCAATTTGTTTTTTGCAGCAGTAAAATTTGTGTACCAGTTTGTTCCGCCCGGATTCGCGTCTTTTACCAAAACAGTTCCGGCATCAGTGCCATCCGTTTTGAACAGCGAATAATCGCTGCCATTCCACGCTGTAAAAAATATTGTATTGTTTACATTGGTTATATTATCCGGATCATTACCATAACCAAGAAACTTTACAACTTCAATTTTGTTTCCGGTTGCATTTAGTTTACACAGTTCGCCATTATTATCGCTGGTATTTATTCCGAAAAATATATTGTTATATCTTACAGTAAAAGGAATATTATTTCTTATAAGATAAAAATCGGCTGCATTTTTTACAGGCTGTGTTCCGGCAATTGTACCATCTGAAACATATAACCTGTCACCCGTTCCATCATCTAAACCAAAATAAAGCAAGCCATTAACAGCGGTTAAATTAAATGGTGTACAACCCCAATAATTGCCTGTATTAATTGTGGTGAGTTGGATTGTTCCTGCTTTTGTGCCATCACTTGTCCATAATTGAAAGCCGTTGTTTTTTGTAAATAGGGCAAAGAATAAACGCCCGTTTACATTTTCCATGGCTTGTGCTGAATTACCAAAACCATAATCACTCTTGTAAAAATTTACGATCTTTTGTGTACCGGCATTTGTGCCGTCTGATTTCCAAAGTTCAGAACCTGTAGAAGAACCATAATCTGTAAAAAAATAAACGGTACCATTTACATCAGTTAAATCAGTTGGATTGGCACTGCTGTTATCAGATGATACACCACTTAATTTTTTTGTTCCTGCTTTTGTGCCATCACTTGTCCACAGTTCATTGCCTGGACCTTGCATATAATCGTTTGCACTAAAAAATATTCTTTCACCTGAAGTAATTATATCTGCCGGATTTGACCAGCCCTGGCCCGGCACAATATCTTTTACCATAAACGTACCACCCGGTGTACCATCGCTGCGCCATAACTCCCCGCCATGAATACCATCATTGGCCTCGAAATAAGAAACAATATTATCCAACACAGCAAACTGATTCTTTGCTATTGTTTGCTGATAATTTTGCGGGTAAGCATCTGTTGATTTATTAATATCAAGAAGATTAAAATTTTGCGCCCGTACTGCAAAACTTATGCATAACAGGATTATTAAGCTATAAAAGCGTTTCATAAGATGGAAGATTAGTTGTTAGTAATAATTTTTTTGATCTCATCATTAGAAAGGGCTGGCGGCATGTGATTGTGCAATTTTTCAATTGACATGCCTGCTGCCCTTTGTGCAAATTGCTGCTGTGTAAGTGCCATTGAATCTTCTGCGTTAGCTGTTGCCGGTTGATGGAAAATGCTTTTTCCATTTTTAAAAATATCATAGCCATACGTTTTGTTTGGCGCCTGATAAGTGCGATATGCATAACCAGGGATCATAGTTTCGTGAAGACCGGATAGTGATAAGCCGTTTGTTTTTGCAACAGTAACCGGTGCTTGTGATTTTGAAATTGCTGCCAGGCAAAGACACACCAAACACATAAGAACCATTTTTGATTTCGTTTTCATAATTGTAATTTTTAAATTCGCTGAAATATTTTTTAATAAGCAATCACTCTTTTTTAGAGTTTAAGATCAGTGCTTCTTATTCTTTTAAAAATTTGCTGAAATATTTTTCACTCCCATCCGCACCGGTTATTTTTATGAAATATGAACCGGAAGAAAGATGCGAAACATCAATCTGAACAACCGCTTCACCGTTACTTAATAAAGTTGATTTCGTAAGTATTGTTTTGCCAGAAATATCAATTACTGATAAGCTTACATTATTGCTTTTTTGCGAAGTGAGCTGTATGTTAATTACATTCTTTGCCGGATTTGGAAATACCACTGCATTGAAAGCAGCTTCTTTTGTTGCACTCGCATCAATAACATTCGATGCTACAAATTTTCCTTCAGTGTTTTGTTTGCCAACATATAATTCGTTACCTAATTGCTGTGTGTAAACATCTAAAAACAAATTATCGCCTGCAGCAAGAATAGCTGCAATATTGCTAATACCAAAGGTGCCAACTTCCTGTGTTCCTTCTGCTGTACCATCAGATGACCACAGATAATACCTGCTGAAATTATCACCTGGTTTAACTTCAGCGTTCTGAAAATATAATTTTCCACCAAAACTTGTAAAGCCATTCAGATTGCTTGAACCTGAACCCGGTGTTATATTATCAACCATCTTTGTGCCACTTGCCGTGCCATCTGTTTCCCATAATTCATTGCCATTTACATCATCATTACCTTCAAAAAATACAGTGCCGTTAACATCTGTATAAAGTTGGGGAACCGGATAATATGAAGTGTCATTAGGACTAATGTCTTTTACAACTTTTGTTCCTCCTGAACTTCCGTCTGTTCTATAAATTTCTGTGCCTTTTCCACTTGAATAATCAATAGCACTGAAATAAAGAATGTTATTTGATACACAGAAGTACCTGCTGCTTGATTGAACTGAAGAGCCATACCACGGATCAATGTTTTTAACCATTTTAGTTCCGGCACTTGTTCCATCGGATTTCCAAAAGCCATGATTAACGCCATCATAAGCAGCAAAGAATACCTGGTGCTTATATATGAACATGCCGGCAGGAGATGAATTTCCGGCACCGGGATTTATATCTTTTACTAATACAGTTCCGGAAACAGTTCCATCACTCTTCCATAATTCATAACCACGCGTATTATCACCGCCTGTAAAAAAAGCAACATTGCCAACCGCATTAATATAATTTGTGCTGTTGAGTGCTGATGACAATAAATAGTTTCCTGCACTTGTGCCATCTGTACGCCACAGTTGATAAGTAAAGGTATTTGTGTTATACACGGTATAAAACACTAAACCATTATCTGCTACGCTAAGATTTTGTATAGAAATAAAATCAGGCGTAAGCTTTTTAAGACTGGCTTTTGTACCGTTTGATTTATATATAGAATAGTAGCCGTTGTTTTGTGCGATAAAATAAACTGTATTATTTTTTGACACCATTTCATGTATAGTATCACTTGATTCGCCCGAAACAATATCATTCAGCAATTGTGTTCCTGAAGTTGTTCCATCAGATCTGTATAATTCGAAGCCATGTATATTTTCATAAGCATTAAATAAAATATTGTCTCCTAAAGCTGCCATGCTGTAAAACCCCAGGTAATTATAAAAATTAAAACCTGCATAAGAACTTGAAGTAGCAACGGTATTTATGTCTTTAACCAGCGTTGCGCCAACACCTAAATCATTGGTAAGAAAAAGTTCAGTACCTTTTTTTGCATCTGTGGCGCCAAATAATAATTTGCCTTTGAATGATGTTAAATAGTTGGGATTAGAACTCGGTTGTCCTGGAAACACATCACTTTCTATAATTGGAAAAGAGCCGAAAGGTGCGTCGACAACTTTCCATAATTCACTACCAAAAATTTTACTTGATTTTACGAAGTATAAAGTACCATGCCCATCATATAATTTGCTTATTGACTCTCCGGGCATTGCTTTATCTACAATCTGTGTTGATGCTGAAGTACCCTGTGAACTCCATAATTCATCATGTAAGCCACCGGTGTTATTTGTTACTTTAAAATAAAGTTTGTTATGTACTACATGTGTTTCTGAACTTACAATAGAAGCCGTATCACCATTTGGTGCGATGTACTTAACAAGTGTAACGCCTTCATTATTCGATGGATCATATTTATATAAACCCGGTCTTCCCGATAAAGTAGAACCGGAGAGATATAAAACATTATTTAAAACAGGAAAAGGATTTATATTATAACCGAAGAAAGTAGCTGCATAACTTAAATCTATCAATAGCCCATGATCATTCTGAACCTGCATAGTGCCTGCATCGGTGCCATCTGAAGACCACAATTTACGACCTGTACCAACATCTGCAGAAAAATAAAGCTTGCCGTTATAGTTTGTTAGCTGAAGCGGAGGATCAAGAGGAAAAATTGTATTAGTTGCTAACTGGTGTGTGCCTGCATCAGTACCATCACTTTTCCAAAGCTCCCAATAAAAAGATGTGTAATTAAAAAAAGTGAAAAACAAAGTTCCGTTCACCGTTGTTGGTTGTGAAATTTGCTCGCCGCCATCTCCTTCATCGCCAATGTCTATAATGCGTTTTGTATTTGCAGCAGTTCCGTCAGTTTCCCATACTGCTCCAAAAAAAGAAAAATCGCCATCTGCAATAAAATCAACTTTATTTCCTCTTGCAAAAAATCCTCCAGCATCATAAACATTAGCAATAATTTGCGTGCCGGCATTCGTGCCATCTGAAACCCAAGCCGCACCGCTGGTTGTAAAATATACTTTTCCTTTAACCGCAGTAATATTTAGTGGATTGCCACTTGGCAGGCCGGGATTAATATCTTTTACAAGATAGGTGCCGTTGGAAGTGCCATCACTTCTCCAAAGCTCAATGCCATGAATGCCGTCATCTGCAGCAAAATAGGCAACATCATTAAGTACTGCATAACTTGTGTTGTCGGAATAGTAGGATAAGTTTTTCGGATAGCTTTCTGCCAACGAATCAATATCTTTTGTAAGATTAAACATAATATCAGAGTTGCCATTAATTGCGTTGTTTGCATATGCACTTGTGTTTTGACTTGAAAGTGAAGTGAGCATTTTTTTTCTTTCAAGAAATAACTGCCTGTAATATTCCGGGCTTTTACCCATTGCATTTTGATGGGACATGCGCTGCTGCGGCATAAAAGAAGCCAGCATATTTTCTGCAGGCATTTTCTGCATAAACGCACTTTGATTAACTGTGAGATCTGGTGGCGGTAATTTTTTGCCAAAAGGAATATTTTGCACAGAAAATTTTCCGGTTGCAGCATTTTGTGCTTTAACAGTAGTTGCAAAAATTGATAGTGCAATAACTGATAAAAGAAAGTGAAATTTAGTGTTCATAACTATAATTTTATGAATGAGAAGAATTCGAATAATATTCAGTATCTAATGGGTTATTTCAATTTTTTTTGTAAGCCATGCAACAGTTGTTTTAGTGCTTCTTCGTTTTCCACTTTTAGCTTGGTAATCATGTTGCGTATGTGTGCAGCAATGTGGCGTTTACTTAAGCCCGTTTTTGCAGAAATATCTTTAATGCTATTTTCCTGCAATAAATACTTAGCTATTTCAATTTCCCTGTCAATTAATTTTTCATATTTGAACTTCATGCCTGTAAAGCGTTAAACACTTTGCCTATTAACGAGCTTGTAAAATTGTGTTACTCGCAAAACCTTTACAATACACGATTCGGTGTAATTTTTATATACACCTTTTGGTGTAGAAGTTCAATGAAAAAAAATTTTTACTTAGCACTAAATTTTTTTGCGCCTTTGATGAATGAATAAATCAATTCAGCATAAAACTAAAAGTTGAATGTGTCGATTTCCTAACGTACTGATGTGAACTTATAGTTCTATTGAGTGAGAAGCAGATTGAATGAGGGAATAGTCGATTTTTTGGGAGAGTTAATTGAAAAATTAATATAGCTTAGACAAATCATTATTCTATTTCGCGTTCCATTATCCAATAAAAAAATTTCTTTACTCAATAAACCTGCAGTTGGCTCATTTTTTAAAACAGTTTGCATGTGAACTGTTTTATTGGAGGCTTTTAATTTATAATTTCAAAACATTATGCTGATGTATGCGAATTAAACTTTTCCTGCTTTGCATTTTATTGCTCAATTGTTGTATAACGCTTCATGCGCAGCAACAACAGCTCGATTCACTTTTTTACGGACTGAAAAATCATCCGCAGCAGGATAGTGTCAGGCTGATACTTTTCTGTCGCATCGGAAAATACTATTTTGATAACGACCGTTCAAAGCTTTTTCAGTATGAAGATTCAGCATATATATTAGCGTCAAAACTCCACGATCTGTACTGGATGGCTAATGCTTGCAATGGCATTGGTGGTTCTTACGTATTCAAAGGCGATTATTCTTTGGCTCTTACCTGGTTTGAAAAAGCGCTTGATTTGTCAGAGCAGTCAGGAAGTGAAAGACGTATTTCGCAATCTAAAACCAATATTGCTGCAGTGAAAAATGTGTTGGGGGATTTTAATGATGCGTTGACTTATCTTCAAAATGCTTTATCAAATGCAATTGCTTCCAAACAGAAGGATGAAATCGCATCGTGCCTCGGTAACATTTCAGGACTATACGGAGAACAGCATAATTACCC
>DASZUY010000117.1:0-3456 GCA_035547495.1 Parafilimonas sp.
ACGTTATTGTTGAACGTATTTATGTTAGTGCCTTGTTTCAGCAAAACATAATTGAGCGGACCCGTGCTTCCCCAGTCTCCAACCCATGGCTGTTTTGTTTTCAGGTAATCAAACGATAAAACAAAATCAAATTGCTGCGAAGAATTCGCCGGCATTTTTTTAATTACACCTGATACAAAAAAAGTTGTATCATGATCAAAACTTACGGCTTTGCCAATTATATTATCGGTGGTGCCAAACAACTTTAGTGCAAGTTCATCACTTAATACAATTGAATTATTAGTAGCGAGTGCATTACTCCTGTTGCCGCTCACAAAAGGGAAAGAAAAAATATTGAAATAATCTTTTCCGGCATACTGCCCGGTTGCTTTAATATTTTTATCGTTTACTGAAAGTGTATTTGCCGGAAACCATCCTGCAGGCGCTACTGCCGCAGCAAATTCAACACCCGGAACTGATAGTTTTACCGCATCACTTAAATTGCCTGAAGATTCCTCGGTATAACCAATATTACCATCATTGTTTCTTTGCTCAAATAATTTATATAAGCGATCATCATTCGAGAAAAATTTATCATAGCTTACTTCATCATTCACCCATAAAAAAATAAGCAGTGCACATGCAAGCCCGGCTGATAAACCCAGCACGTTTAAAAAAGTAAATTGTTTATCTTTTATAAGATTGCGCCAGGCGATTTTAATATTTGTTTTAAACATAGAAGGTAATTTCTGATATATGATTTAGTGATGTCTTATTTACATTTTCAAATTGCCGAATTTTCAAATTATCATTCCGTTCTCAAACTCTTCATCCCGAACCATATCGGGATTCCGTCACTCCGTGCGGAGTGACTTCACCGGGTTTGCAATTGCTGCTTTTACAGATTGAAAACTTATTGTTATTATAGCAACAAAAACAACCAGCAAGGCAGCTACTATGAAAATCCATAAGTTAATAGCAATTCGATAAGGATAATTTTGCAACCATTTGTTTGCTGCTATATAAACTAATGGTGATGCAATGATCAGTGCTAATGCAACCAGCTTTATAAAATCTGTTGAAAGTGTTGTAACAATTTGTTGCACCGATGCGCCCATCACTTTACGAATGCCAATTTCTTTTGTTCTTTTTTCTGCTGATAAAACCGATAATCCAAACAAGCCAATGCATGAAATAAAGATGGTTAACATAGCGCCGAACAAAATAATTTGCTTCCATTTTTCAATATCAGCATACTGCTTTTTGTTTTCATCGTTTTTAAAAACATAAGCATAAGAACTCATGGGATAAAACTGCTGAAATGTTTTTTGTATCCATTGTAAACTTGTGGTTGCTGTGTTTGGCTTAATTTTGATATAATACGTTCCGAACGAACCATTCATTGAAAATAATTGCGGCGTTATTTTCTTTGTTAAAGATGCGAAGTGATAATCTTTTACCACGCCAATTACATGATATGTTTGATTACTGCTTCCTAACATATTTATGGTTTCACCAATTGGGTTTTTCCACTTAGCAGCTTTTACAAAACTTTCATTTACGATAATAGATTGTGCAGAATCAGCTGGAAATGCAGATGAAAAATTTCTTCCGGCAACGAATGGAATTTTTAATAAAGGCAAATAGTTTTCATCAACAATTTCATTGGTAAAGTACACGGTAGAACCAGCCGAATTTTTTGTGCCGGTTCCCCATTCACCGGCATTCTTTACACTAACACCAACGATGTTTGGATTCTTGAGCAATTCATTTTTAAAAATAGCAGCATCGGCATGTGTTAGATTATTTTTATTTACGATAACAAGATTATTATCATCATATCCCAAATCTGTTTTGGTTAAAAAATTAAACTGGGCATAAATAATAAATGTGGCAATAATTAAAAACGATGCCAGTGTAAATTGTAATACCACCAACGATTTTTGCAGGTAATTTTTTCCTGAAATATTAAAGCGACCATATAAAGTTTGCACAGGATTATAGCCAGATAAAACCAACGCCGGATAAAAACCTGCAAGCAATGCTGTAATAATATAAAGAGCGACATATCCCGCAATCAGTCTTGCATCGAACAAATAAGCAATTGATAAAGCTTTATTGGCAAGATCATTAAATAAAGGCAGCAACAACTGCGCTAACAGAATTGCAAATACAAAAGCAATCGTGCAAAGAAAAAATGATTCGCCAAGGAACTGCATGATGAGTTGTTTTCTTTCGCCACCAATCACTTTGCGAATACCAACCTCTTTCGCTCTTCTAACAGAACGTGCAATTGTAAGATTTACAAAGTTGATGCATGCAATCAATAACACAAACAGCGCAATACCGGAAAGAATATATGAATATATTGGATTGCTTGAATTATCTGCGCCGGTTGTAGCAGGCAAATCAGGATTCAAATGCATGTCGGTGAAAGGCTGTAAAAAATACGTGCCTAATGGAATATCATCCGGATTTCCCCCATCAATTTTCAACATTTCATAAAAGGTCTGTTTCGCATCTGCTACATAAAAACTTTGCATTTGTTTTTCTACTGTTTGCATATTGGCTTTTTCATCCAATACAACAAATGTGTTTAAATAAGAATTGAACCAGTTGTGCGTATCTTTTGCATCAGCATCAGATTCTTTAAAAGGCAATAGTATATCAAACTGGATGGAAGAATTTTGCGGGCAACGTTTTGCAACAGCCGTTACTTTATAAGGTACAAATGTGCTGTCTTCTTTTATCATCATTATTTTTCCGGCAACATCGGTTGTACCGAATTGTTTCTTCGCCGCATCCTCACTTAGCACAATTGAATGTGGTTCTGTTAAACAAGTTTGAGGGTTGCCGCTCAGCAATGGAAAAGTAAATACTGATAAGAAATTTGAATCGACATGCAACACGCTTTGGGATTGGATAGCGGTTGCTGTTTTTATATCTTCATGGCGATTATCTACACGCACAAAAGATTGTATGCCGGGAACATTTTGTGTGAATCTTGGTCCTTGTAAAAGACCGGTAGCGGGGATTTTATTTTCTTTTCGTTCCGATACAATGCGATAAATGTTGTTTACATTTTTATGAAAGTGATCAAAGCTTACTTCATCTTTTACATACAGCATAATCAGCATTGCGCAAGCCAAACCCAAACTTAAACCTGCAATGTTGATAAAAGAATAAATTTTATTTCTTGCAAGATTTCTAAATGCCGTTTTGAAATAATTTTTAAGCATGACAGTTGATTTATTGATGTCTGATATACATTTTCAAATTTTCAAATCATCAAATTTTCAAATTGACTATTCCGTTCTCAAACTCTTCACAGGATTAGCAATTGCTGCTTTTACAGATTGAAAGCTGATAGTAATTAAAGCAATCAGTATGGCTGAAATACCTGCTGCTAAAAATATCCACCAGCTTATCTCAATCCGATAATTTTTATATTTCTGCAACCAGCTATTCATCGTTAAC
>DASZUY010000118.1:0-10044 GCA_035547495.1 Parafilimonas sp.
TGCACTTGTGCCTGGTTAGTGTGCTGCAAATCGCTGCCAAAGTTTGAAGGCAATACCAATACGATTTTTGCCTTGTTCGTTTGAAATATTTTTTCAATTTCATTAGGACTATGAAGCATTGCAGTAAGCGTAAAATAGCGGCTTGCTTTTATTTCTGTAATTAGTTGAGATGTTGCTGCATCTTTCGATTGATCTAGTATAGCAATCTCTGCGTTCTTCACTTCATTCGTTAGCGCAAAACCAAAGATTATGATTTGAACTATCGGCATTCCAAGCAGAATAAACATCGTCCGTTTATCCCGCCAGATGTGATAAAATTCTTTTTTTATGAATGAAAAAAACTGGTTCATTTCATTTGAAAGTTGATAATGGACAATTGACAGTTATGCATAGCCTTTTAGTTTTGTTTTTGTTGTTTTTACAATACTGATAAGCAGCTTTAAAATTTCATTACAATCGTTTGCAACAGAATCAAATTCTTTTTCGCTTATATAGTTGGTATCCTGTAATAACATTAACCAATATTCTGTTTCGTTTGCTTCTTTCAAAGCAATATTCATCTTATTTAAAAAATCTGCTTTTGATTGGGCATGCTCTGCTTCTTTAATGAATGCACCTATTGCTGTACCGCTTCTTAAAAGCTGTTTTGATAAAACAAATTCTTTTTTATCCTGTATTAAGAATTTATAAAGATTTATAATTCTTATTGCGAACGCATACGATTTTGTAGCAACTACATTTTTCATAAAATTTTATTTAAGGTTTGAAAAATCATTGTCAACTGTCCACTGTCAATTGTCAATTCTCTTTGCTTTTCTTGCCAACTGCAAAAACACTTCATCCATCGATTGTGCATTATATTTTTCTTTCAATGCAACGGGCGCATCGAGCGCATCAATTCTGCCATCCACCATAATCGAAACACGATTACAATATTCGGCTTCATCCATATAATGTGTTGTAACAAAAATGGTGATGCCCGTTGCCGATGCTTCATAAATTAAATTCCAAAACTCACGACGCGTTACAGGATCAACGCCGCCGGTTGGTTCATCTAAAAAAACAATTTGCGGTTCATGAAAAATGGCAACTGAAAATGCCAGCTTTTGTTTCCATCCCAACGGCAATGAACCAACTAATTTATTGGCTTCATTTTCGAGATGTAATTGTTTCAATAACCACTCAGTTTTATCTTTTATAAACTTGTCGCTTCTGCCATAAATACCACCATAAAAACGAATATTTTCTTTCACCGTTAAGTCTTCATACAAAGAAAATTTCTGGCTCATATAACCAATACTGCGCTTGATTTGCTCGGTTTGTTTATACACATCAAAACCCGCAATTGTTGCTTTGCCGGATGTTGGCAAACTCAACCCGCACAACATGCGCATGGCAGTTGTTTTGCCGGCACCATTCGCACCGAGGAAACCAAAAATTTCACCCTTGTGTACGTCAAAAGAAATATGATCAACCGCTGTAAAATCGCCAAAGCGTTTGGTTAAGTCTTGTGTTGATATGATGGTTTCGCTTGCCATTATTGTTTCATCAATTGCATAAAACTGTCTTCGATTGTTGGTTGAATATTTTGTATGATCAGATTGCTATTTCCGTTTGCTTTGAGATAATCTTGCAAAGCATCTTTGTTATAATTTTCTTTCATCACTGCATGATGATATTCACCAAACGAGTAAGCATCTTCAATCTCATCAAAAGCATTTAAATCTTTTAATAATGCATACATATCATTTGATTTAACTGCCAATATTTTTTGTTTGAATGATGAGGTAATTTCTTTCGGTATTCCAACAGACAATAACTTGCCTTGCTGCATCAAACCAATGCGATCGCATAACCCAGCTTCATCCATATAAGGCGTTGAAACAAGTATCGTGATGTTTTGTTCTTTTAATCGCTTCAACATTTCCCAAAATTCTTTTCTTGATACCGCATCAACACCGGTTGTTGGTTCATCCAAAAACAAAACAACAGGACGATGAATCAGCGCACAACTCAATGCCAGCTTCTGTTTCATGCCACCAGATAATTTTCCAGCTTTGCGCTTTTTAAATGGTTCGATTTGTATATAGATATCTTTGATAAGGTCATAATTCTTTTCAACTGTTGTATTAAAAATCGTCGCAAAGAAGTTGAGATTTTCCTCAACACTTAAATCCTGGTACAACGAAAAACGTCCCGGCATATAACCCACTTTATTGCGGATAGCTTTGTAATCTTTTACAATATCTGAACCATCAACTGTTGCGTTGCCACCATCAGGTAACAACAATGTTGTAAGCATTCGAAACAAGGAAGTTTTGCCAGCACCATCCGGACCAATCACACCAAATAATTCTCCTTTCGAAACTTCAAATGAAATTCCTTTCACGGCTTTTACTTCATCTTTCTTGCCGTAATTTTTCGTGAGATTATTTACAATAACTGATCTTGAATTGTCCATTGTTAACTGTCAATTGTCCGTTACAACTTCACTTCACCATACATTCCAATTTTTAAATAACCATCATTCTTCACACGCACTTTTATCGCATAAACAAGATTGGCTCTTTCATCTTTTGTCTGAATAGTTTTCGGCGTGAACTCTGCCTTATCTGAAATCCAGATTATGGTTCCTGTATATTGACGATAATTATTTTCACCGCTGTCAATAAAAACTTTCACTTGCTGGTTTAACGTAACCGTTGAAAGTTGCGAACCAGTTATATAAGCACGAAGATTTAAATAAGACAGATCAGCAATTTTATACAACGCTTTGCCCGGCGCCGTTACTTCACCTGCTTCTGCATACTTGGTTAACACCGTTCCGTTGATTGGATTTACAATGTTTGCTTTTGATAATTGTTCTGCTAATTGCGCTTCCTGTTTTTGCAACGGCTTTTTCTCACTTAACACTGTGCTGTTTTGCGTTCCAACACTGCTGCGTTGCACATTAATTTGTTGTTGCGTAACCTGCATTTGTTTTTTTAGCTCGTTCACTTGTGCAGTTATATCATCCAATTGTTTTTGTGTGGCTGCACCTTCTGCAACCAAATTTTGAAAACGCTGCTGATCTTTCATTGTATGATCCAATTGTGTTTGCTGAACAGCTAATTGATCCTGCAACATTTTTATTTGCGGCTCAACATCTTGCGTTTTCTCATTTAATGATTGAATGGTTGCCTGCACTTGCTGCTTTTGCAATTCAACATCTGTTGAATCAATGTGACCAACAACTTCGCCTGCGGATAATGTATCACCTTCATTAATATTGAACGACAATAATTGTCCGCCAAGTTGTGATGAAACAATCACTTCATCCGATTCAAATGTGCCCGATGCATCAAACTGATCTTTATTTGAGTTGCAGGAAAAAATTATCAGCGATAAGCAGCTTGCAACAAGTATTTGTTTTGATATGCGTTTCATTACTGCATTTATTTTTTTATCGATTGAATAATGATTTGCGGAACTATTTTTTTTCTTTCTTCTATCATGGCATTAAAATCTTTCTTACTTACACCGGTTACCTGTTGAAATAATGGTTGCGCCATTACAGGAAAAATACAAAGCGATATGATGTTTAATAATAGATGAAATGGATTGGTTGGTTTGATCTCGCCTTTGCTGATCGATGTTTGTATCATTTCAATAAATGCTTTTACTGGTGGTTTTCTTTTGTTCCAAACCTGTTTAATAAAAACTTCCGGTTGGCGGTTTACTTCGCTGATAACAAACACAGGCAAATAAGGCATTAACTGAACCTGTGTGATATATTCGATACAAATCATTTCGATCTTTTTAAAAACAGTTTCATGTGAGTCAAGAATTGAAGTAAGTTTTGGAAAGAATTTTTCAAAAGCGTCAGTAAAAATCTTCTCAAATAGCTTTTCCTTGTTCCTGAAATAATAATGCAGTAGTGCTTTATTAATGCCGGCTGCATCTGCAATATCCTGCATGCGTGCACCACTCATGCCTTTGGTTATAAAAACGTCTCTTGCAGCTTCGAGAATCTTTTGCTCTGCGGATAAATCTTTTTCTTTGTTAACCATAAAGTTTAACCAAATGGTTAACAAAGGTAACTAATTCTAAATTCTATAAAATTATTTTTTATATGATAAGGCAACTGTTTTTTGTACGTCACGGTTTTATTGGAATTATATCTCAAACAACTTTATGCGAAGCATTAAAAAAATTGTCTTGATTTCTATTGCAGTCGTTGTAACCAGTGCTATTGGATATGCAGCTTATGTATGGTTTAAACCGCAAAGAGATGTTACTGAAGAAAATGGAATAAAAATTACAGCCACGGCTTTGTTCGATTCTTTTACGAGCGATGAAAAGGCTGCAAATATTTCTTTTTTAAATAAAGCAATAGAAGTTACCGGTGAAGTAAGCAGCGTAAAACAAAACCAGGCGGGAAATACGGTGGTATATCTTCAATCCAGTGATCCTGTATTTGGTATTAACTGCACGTTTAAACAAAATCCTGGTAAAATATTTAAAGGCGATACGATTGTTTTTAAAGGCATATGCACCGGTTATTTGAGTGATGTTATACTTAACAGCGGGATATTGATTAAGGGTAAAAAATAAAAGATAATTAAATGATGCGCAAAATAAAATTTTTCTTTTCTTTTTTATTGCTGCTAATTTTTTTTGAAGGATGTCTTTATAACAAAGCCGATCAGCAATATCCATCAACCCGCAATTGTGATACCTCAAATGTTCGTTACAGTGTTGAAATAAAAATGATACTTGATGCAAATTGTAAGTCTTGTCACAACGGCTCATCATCTATAAGTGGCATTAATTTATATGATTATACAACTATTTCGGGATTAGCATTGGACGAACAATTTACCTATGGCACTTTATTATCTGCAATAATGCATGTTGGCGGCGCTCCGGCTATGCCGCAAAACGCAGCCATGCTGCAGGATTGTGATATAAACAAAATAGCCGCATGGGTTCATGAAGGAGCACCAAATAATTAAAAATGATGAAGAGAATTATTATTATTTTTTTGCTAACATGTTTTTATGTAAACGTATTTAGTCAGACTTACTTAACGCGCAATGGCAATATTTCTTTCTACTCACACACAGCTTTGGAGGATGTAAAAGCGCAAAATAATGAAGCTGTAAGTGTATTGAATGCAGCCACCGGTGATATTGAATTTAAAGTGGCCATACAAAGTTTTCATTTTGTAAAAACAGCAATGGAGGAACATTTTAATAGCAATGATTATATGGCTTCAGAAAAATATCCAAAGGCTGGCTTCAAGGGAAAAATTTCAAACATAAGCACTGTTAACTTTTTAAAGGATGGAATATATCAAGTTTCAGTAAGCGGTGATCTTACTATTCGTGATGTAACGAAGCCTGTAATTGCAGCGGGAACAATAACAGTTGAAGGTAATAATGTAACTGTCAATTCAACCTTTACTGTTAAGCGAAAGGATTATAATGTTACAGGCGAATCTTTTGTTCAGAAAAAAATTTCTGAAGAGATACAAATTACTGTGAATTGCGAATATGAAAAACAATAATTGTTATGAGAAAAAGAATTAAGCTTGTCTATTTATTTTTCTTTTGTTTTCTGTTTAAAGCAGTAAGTCAAAATACAAATCTTGACTCAATGCTTGATGCGCAGACTAAAGCAAAAAATAAAAATTCAATACGAAGTGTTGAAGAGACTTTTAAAACCTCGCGACTTATAGATGGGCATACTGTGGAAACCACGCAGGCCGGTATTCTTGATTTAAAAGTTTCACATCGCTTCGGTCAGCTTAACCAGGGTTTTTATAACATGTTTGGTTTTGATGTTGCATCAATGCGTATTGGTGTTGATTATGGCATTACTAATCGTTTTACAATTGGCGGCGGTCGCAGCACTTTCGAAAAGCAATACGATGGCTTTTTAAAATATAAATTCTTATGGCAATCAGAAGGCGAAGGCAATATTCCTGTTTCCGTTGCACTATTATCTTCAGTAATGCTCGAAACAGATACGTTGGCATTGAAAACAGAAAAGAAAATTTCTGTAAGCCCAAGTTTCGCAAACAAATTTTCGTATGCATATCAGGTTTTGATTGCGAGAAAATTTAGCCCTGCTTTTTCGTTGCAGTTAATGCCCACTTTAATTCATGAAAACATTGTTGATAGTTCTTTTAATCAAAATAATATTTTTGCTATTGGCGGTGGAGCAAGATTTAAATTAACCCCGCACTCCGGAATTAATATTGAATATTACTACGTATTGCCAGGCACTAAATTGCCCGGCACTTACAACACTTTTTCTATTGGTTATGAAATTGAAACAGCGGGTCATGTTTTTCAACTGCATTTTACAAATTCAACCGGTATGACGGAAAGAAGTTTTATTGCAGAAAATACAGGGCGATGGAGCAAGGGCGATATACATTTCGGATTTAATATTTCGCGTGTATTTACGATTAAGAAACCTAAAGACATAAAAATGTAGTGCACAAGTTAGTGTGTCTATTAATTCAATGTATTATTAACGCTACAGGGTTTTTGCTTTTATTATAATGACTGCTGTCAAATTTAAAAGCAGCCTCGGAACTTTATTACACCAAAAGAGGAAGAATATCATTCAAAAGCATTGTGCCATTTGATGTAATATGCGCTTCTTCAAACATTCTTCAAGGTTTTAGGAAATTAATTTTATAACATCTTTTTTAGGTAACTTTATTCTGTGAAAAAGTTAATTTCATTCCTGACAATTGCTGTGATTTTTACTATTTCATGCACGAGGGAAATACCACTCCAAAACTACTATAATAATACTGCTGATGTTTCATCTTTAATTGATGGAAATTTTGCTATAACAAACTTTTCAAATTTAAATTCCTATGCCGATAGTACTTCCAAATTTAACGGATATGTTTTTTCATTCGGATCTGATGGGAAAGTAATTGTTGTAAAAGACAATCAAATTTTTGGGGGTAGTTATACAGAATCTCATGTTTCAGGCAATAATCTTGAGCTTATATTTTATTTTGATAATGATCCTCTAAATTATCTTAATGGAAATTGGTGGATAAAATCGATTTCTGATGCTTCTATCGATTTAGGCGATGCGTCTACAGGCGATGTTCTTGAATTTTCTGCTCAATAAAATATTGATTGTTTAACTTTTAACCTCAACAATAAAACTCTGAAGTTTATTTGAGAATAGGTTAGTGGTTAATTTAATTCGTGTCAGATTTATAGATATTATTTCTGATGAGAGCATCTAACTCATCTGCTTCCTTTTTCGCAAGTTGCAGCAATTGATAATGGTAAGGATCCTGATTTTTGGTATCAAGCGTTAAGTTTAATAAACCTTGAATATTCGCAAGAGGTCTGCGTACAATATGAGATTGTGTAAATGATATTTCACGCAACGCACTATTTTGTCGCTCAATTTTTGTTATAGCCGGCATAAATATTAATCTTATTTCCATGAACACAATAATGAGTGAAACGCACAAAATAAAAACTTCATTCAACCTGAAATTTCTTACAGCATCATTAGAATAGCCAGTTAACTTTTCAGTAAAATTATCTAACTGCTGCAAGTATAAATTTTCGGCATTTAAAAGATCAACAAAACCTTTACTGCTATTGTTTGAAATGTTATTTTCCAGTTGCTTGAAAAATGAAAGATAACCTGCGTCGAGTTGATGATATTCGTCGAACAAATCCTGCTTTAACGGTGCAATATTTTTGGCAGCATCGCCATACAATAAGGTTCGATGAAAATAACTGAATGAATTTAAAAGATTGCGAAGCGGTGGTCCCCAAATTTTTCCTTCCAAATTATCTGCAGCAACCGAGTTTGTTATTTCTTCGGATAAACTTCTTTGACTTGTTACAATTTTGAGTTCTGCAGCATTTGTGTTTAATCTATTTGATGAGTTGATCACAATAATATAGGACAATGCAAAAAGCGTTAAGATTGATACTGTCATAGCGGTAAGCGCAACAAATAGCGGATGCTTTTGTTTAAAGTGTGGCTTCATTAGCAGAATAGTTTGGATTAGTGCTAACGTAAATATAATCTAAATAGTATATTTTTTGCTAATATTTGTAAATCTAAACCTCCAAACCTGCAATGATGATAGCAGCAATTCCACCTACAAAAAATAAAAACATAAATGCAAGCAATTTATTTGTGCCTGAAGGTGCGTTGCGAAATTCTTTCCATATAAAAACACCCCATAAAGCTGCAATTAAAGTTGCACCTTGTCCTAAACCATAAGAAATAGCGGCACCTGCTTTACCTGCTGCAATTAAGTTTAATGAATTGCCAAGTCCCCAAATCAATCCACCTAAAATGCCTGTAAAATGTGTTTTTAGTTTCCCTTTAAAATAATCGTTATAAGAAACCGGTGAACCATCAAAAGGTTTTTTCATTAAGATGGTATTGAATAAAAAATTGCTGACGAAAATTCCAACAGAAAAAATAAATACCGCTGTGTAAGGCGTCATCTTGCCCGCCACAGGATTTTCAAAATTGTTGAGATCCATTGATGCTGCAATAAAGCGATAAAAGAAAGACATCAGCAGACCTGCGATCAACGAAATAATAATCCCTTTTGATGATGGTTTTGCATCCGCCTTGCTGTTGCGTTTATGTGCAATAGCATTTATGATAATTGCAATCGCAATCATTACAACACCTGCAAATAATAAAACAGGATCGCCTTTTTGTGATGCCGCAAAATTTACAATTACACCAAGTACCAATGCCAAGCCAATAGCAACAGGAAATGCAACCGCCATTCCTGCAATTGCAATAGCAGCAGAAAACAAAATATTCGCTGCATTAAAAATTATTCCTCCAACAAATGCGCTGATGATGTTTGAAGAATCAGCTTGCCGAAGATCGTTCATAAAACCTCTTCCTTCATTGCCAACACTACCTAAAGTGAATGCTGATAAAACAGAGAACAGTAAAATCCCAATTACGTAATCCCAATAGAATAATTCGAAGCGCCATGTTTTCTCGGCAAGCTTTTGTGTGTTTGCCCAGGAGCCCCAGCAGAGCATCGTAATAAAACAAAAAACAATGGCTAAAGAATAATCATGAACAATGAACATAGCAATCAGTTTTAATAATTATTTATTGTGGTAATGTTTTGGCTTCTTCTTCATTTTCTCTCATGCCATCAATTGGTTTATCTGTATAGTAAATAGCAGAAACGTTATCAATGTTATGCTCAGATGATGGATTTAAAATTTTCAACTGCACTTCATGTTTACCTTTTGGTAAATCATAATTCCAGCAAAGCTCACAACGGCGTGTTGTGAAACTTGCCGGCAGTTCCGGTTTTTCAACCAGCTTTCCATCAACATATAATTCTGTATGAAAAACAAAATCTGTATTATCACCATTTGCCGTTTCACCACGCAAAACAAAGCCGGTTCCTTCATAATTAAAACTGATCACATCCTTTTTATCGTTCCAGTCAACAGGAATTTCTGCAACAGGATATAAACCATCAAAACTTTTTTCAAATTTTACTGTCATCGGAGTTTGCGTTTTTATAGTTACTTCATCACCATCAACAGAACCACCATTGCGTTTTATATTTTCCAATGCATGTTTAAACCCAATGTTGTAAACATCATTTAAACTCATTGTTGTGTATTTAAAATCGATGTCTTCACTTTCTTTTAAACCTTGTTTCCAGTATGCAGGAATTTTATTGTAACCAAGCAATGCGCCGAGAATACCACCGACAGTTGAAGGATTGCAATCTGCATCCTGACCGCAACGTGCCGTTATCTCTAACGTTTTTGTATAATCACCACCACCATACAACAAACCTGTTACAACATAAGCAGCATTTACTTTTGCATCAATATCAAAAGGCTTAAACACACCTTCAGGGCAACCAACATCGTTCGCCCATTTCTTTTGAATATGAAACCAGGTTTGTTTCCAATCATTAGGAAATTGTTTGTGCCATTCAACCGCATCATGCACGCACTGATAGAATTCGCTTAGCTGCGGAATTGTTTTCAACGCTTCATT
>DASZUY010000119.1:0-23032 GCA_035547495.1 Parafilimonas sp.
CATTGATGGAGATGATATTTTAGATTCCAATAAAGACATCACATCCATTCGTCAAAAAATGGGTTTGCTATTGCAACGACCATTTCCATTACCGATGAGCATTTATGATAACATTGCTTATGGTTTAAAGTTGAAAGGCGTTCGAAATAAAAAAGTTATTTCCGAAAAAGTAGAAAAGCATTTAAAAGAAGTAGCGCTGTGGGAAGAAGTAAAAGACCGCTTAAAAACATCAGCACAAAGATTATCTATCGGACAGCAACAGCGTTTGTGTTTGGCAAGAGGATTGGCTGTACAACCCGAAATTATTTTGGCTGATGAACCATCTTCCGCACTCGACCCGATTTCTTCAAGAGTAATTGAAGAAGAATTTATAAAACTGAAATCAGACTACACGATCATTCTCGTTACGCACATTTTGCGACAGGCAAAACGCTTAGCCGATAATGTAATTTTTATGTATTACGGAGAGCTTGTTGAAAGCGGACCTGCAGAACAAATTTTCGAAGACCCGCAATCAGATATTTTAAAAGAGTATTTGCGTGTTGGTCACTAAGTGTCAAACACCTCAAAAGTGTCGGATTAGTTAACTTAAACGTGGTGGTCATTAAACTTGTTGGTGGTAAACGTTTGAATAAAACGAAGCCGTTCCTTTCCAGGAGCGGCTTTTATTTTGCCTACTATTCAAAACACTTTTAATATCATGCAAATGTTTGCATGAATTTTTGCTGATGCAATGATGATTTTATTTCTTCGTTGAAATTGTTTGTAAAGCCCATGCTGTTTTTTAACAGGAAAAATAATCAGTAAGCCGTATGTTTGAACGGAAATCAATTTTATTTCTAAAATATTTTTTAATGAAGAGACAATTGTTTTTTGTTTTTTTATTATTGATATGTAACGCAGCTCTTACCCAACAATTAAAATTTTCATCTGCAAACAATAACTGGAATGCAGACAGTCTTGGCAACTTTCGCTCCATTGTGCGTGTAACAAACCCGGCTGATGTAATAAGAACATATATTCAATGGCGGAGAAGAGATGAGCATCCTGAATTAAAACGCATCATAGTTGTTGATTCAAACACCAATCAAAAGGTGTTAAATGTTTATGCAGATCATATAACGCGGGATTTTGGTGAAGTGTATTTTCAGCCAATATCCGGCAGCGGCACATATTATATTTATTATATGCCGTATAAAAATGAAGGCAGTAAAAATTATCCTACCAGCGTTTATCTCGCACTTGAAGAAACCGCTTCCCAGGATTGGCTTGGAAAAGTAAGTGATACTACACATGTAACTTATTCATACGAAATACAGGCAATCGATAATTTTAATTCCATGTACCCGATGGAAATAATTGCAGCGAGAAGCTTAACGGATAGCTTAATAAAACATAACACAGATAAACCTTTCATTGTTTTTCCTGAAGACAGGATGCACCCGGTAAAAATGAAAGATGATTTGCCCGACAGGTGGGTTACAAGAGGCATTAAAAATATTTTCTCGGATACTGCATCAAAGGGCGAAAATTTTTCTTTTCAATTAGGCGTTTATGCTTTACAAAATTTAAGTAACTTAAAAGTTACATTTACTGATTTAACATCGGCAGATAATACTGTTATTCCTGCACAAAACATTTCATGCTTAAATACGAACGGAACAAGTTATGATGATAAGCCTTTGCATTTTACAGTAAACGTTCCTGCAAAAAAAGTACAGGCACTGTGGTGTTTGGTTGATGTGCCGCAAAATATTCCCGCAGGTTTATATGAGGGCAGGGCAACGGTTAGCGATGCATCAAACTTTAAAACAGAAATAGCGCTGAATATTTTTGTGCGTGATACAATACTTGCAGACGGTGGTGTTAATGAGCCCTGGAAAATGACGCGCTTAAAATGGCTGAACTCTGAAATGGCGCAGGAAAATACAGTGATAAAACCATACACAGCTTTAAAAGTTAATGATAACACTATCTCTTTATTAGGCAGAAAAATTTTGCTGAATGATGATGGCTTGCCAAAACAAATTCAAACATTTTTTTCAGAAGAGATGACGGATTATACAAAGACCCCAAAAAATATTTTACAGGAGCCATTTCATTTCGATGTTTACAGCGATACACAAAAAGTTGCCTGGAAAAGCAGCGGTGTTCAGTTTACTTCAACAACTGATGGAACGGTACAATGGCAAAGCACATCAACATCGCCATCATTACAAATGGATGTAACTGCATCTGCAGAATTTGATGGCTTTGTTTCATACAGCATTAAATTAATTGCGTTAAATGATGTTTCTCTTTCAAACACCAGTCTTATTATTCCATATAATGCCAATGCAGCGAAATACATAATGGGCCTGAATTTGAAAGGCGAAGCAATGCCTGATAATTATGATTGGAAATGGGATGTTGCAAACAAAAACCAGGATGGTGCCTGGATTGGTGATGTAAATGCAGGCATGCAATTTTCATTGCGCGATCAAAATTATGTTCGTCCGTTGAACACAAATTTTTATTTACAAAAACCTTTGTTGCTGCCAACTTCATGGGGCAATCAAAACAAGGGCGGCATCAGCGTCGATAGAAAAAATAATGAAGTGCTCGTAAACAATTACAGTGGTGCAAGAGCAATGAAAGCAGGTGATACATTGTATTATAATTTCAACTTACTTATTACACCGTTTCATACAATTAATACAGACTTTCAGTGGGCAACGCGTTTTTATCATGCATACAAACCCATCGATACAATAAAGGCAAGCGGCGCAACGGTTATAAACATTCATCATGCAACAGCAATAAATCCTTACATCAACTATCCTTTTATTGCATGGCGCGAAATGAAAGCCTACATTGATTCTGCGCATGCGGTTGGTTTGAAAGTAAAAATTTATAACACGATTCGTGAGTTATCAAATCATGCATACGAATTACCTGCATTAAGAAGTTTGGGCCATGAAATTTATTCGCCGGGAAAAGGTGGTGGCTTTGCATGGCTGCAGGAACATTTGGATAGCGATTACATTGCTGCGTGGTTTGTGCCTGAACTAAAAGATGCTGCAATTATTAATAGTGGTATGAATCGCTGGCACAACTATTATGTTGAAGGTTTGAACTGGCTTACACAAAATGTGGGCATTGATGGAATTTATTTAGATGATGTTGCTTTTGATCGTGTGACGATGAAGCGCGTAAAAAGAGTGTTGACAAAAGATAACCATCCAGGCATTATTGATTTGCATTCGGCAAACCAATATGATAAAGCAGATGGCTTTAATAACAGCGCGAATTTGTACATGGAAAATTTTCCGTATTTAAATCGTTTGTGGTTTGGTGAGTACTTTGATTATGAAAATAACTCACCTGATTTTTTTCTTACAGAAGTGAGTGGAATTCCGTTTGGTTTAATGGGCGAAATGTTGCAGGGCGGCGGTAATCCATGGCGCGGAATGGTTTACGGAATGACGAATCGCATGCCATGGAGCGATAATGCAGATCCGCGACCAATCTGGAAAGTATGGGATGATTTTGGAATGCAGGGAACAAAAATGATTGGTTACTGGGTGCATGATAATCCTGTAAGAACAACAAACAAAAATGTATTGGCAACGGTGTATAAAAAGAAAGGTGCTGCATTAATTTCTATTGCAAGCTGGGCAAGCGAAGACACAACTGTTCAATTAAAAATTGATTGGAAAAGTTTAGGTATTAGCCCATCACATGCAACAATAACAGCGCCTGAAATAAAAAACTTTCAGCCTGCAAAAACTTTTTCCATCAATGATAAAATTATAGTGCAAAAAAATAAAGGATGGTTATTGATTGTAAAAGAAAAATAATTTACAACAGAATGATTCTTTGAAATATTGTTGTTCATGCATTATGAACAAAAAAATATCTTTACCATCTAACGATAAATTGAATGAAGCAAGCTATTGGAAAATACAGGTGGACAATTTGCACGCTTATTTTTTTTGCAACTACTATCAATTATCTCGACAGATCAGTCATCAGTCTTTTAAAACCAACACTGGAAAAAAAATTTAACTGGACGGAAAGTGATTATTCAGACATCGTTATTTCTTTTCAATTTTTTTATGCGATTGGTTTGTTGTTCGCAGGTTTTTTTATTGATAAAGCTGGAACTAAAATCGGCTATGCTGTTTCAATTTTCTTCTGGAGTATTTCTGCAATAGCACATGCGCTTGTAAAAAGCACAATAGGTTTTGTTTTTGCAAGAGGCGCATTGGGTATAAGCGAAGCAGGCAATTTTCCTTCAGCCATAAAAACTGTTGCAGAATGGTTTCCTAAAAAAGAACGAGCGCTTGCGACAGGTATTTTTAATTCAGGTACAAACATAGGTGCCATTGCAGCGCCATTAACCGTTCCTTTTATTGCAGCAAAATGGGGTTGGCAGTATGCTTTTATAATTACAGGTTCGGTTGGTTTTATATGGCTGATTTTTTGGTTTATGTTTTATGAAATTCCTTTAAAGCAAAAGCGGCTTTCTAAAGAAGAGTATAATTACATTCACAGCGATGCTGATGAAACAACCGCAAATGATAAAGTTGGAAACACACAAAAAATTTCATGGCTTAAATTATTTGCATTTAAACAAACATGGGCAATTGCTTTAGGAAAATTTTTAACTGATCCTGTTTGGTGGTTCTACTTATTTTGGTTGCCGGCTTTTTTAAAAGCGCAATACAATATTGAAGGCATTGCAACTGCATTACCGGTTGCTTTGGTTTATACCATGTCTGCTGTTGGAAGTATAGTTGGCGGTTGGTTGCCGCTTAATTTAATAAGCAGAGGCTGGCTGGTATTTCGTGCCAGAAAAACATCCATGTTCATCTATGCATTGTTTGTGTTGCCGGTTGTGTTTGCACAATGGGCAGGCAGCATTAACATGTGGTATGCTGTAATTATTATTGGCGTTGGCGCTGCTGCGCACCAGGCCTGGAGCGCGAATATTTATACTACTGCATCAGATATGTTTCCTAAGAAAGCTGTTGGTTCTATAACAGGAATTGGCGGTATGTCCGGCGCCTTGGGCGGCATACTGATTGCATGGCTTGCAGGAATGTTGTTCGATCATTATAAAGCATTAGGCAAGCTTGAAACAGGTTATTACATCATGTTTATTATTTGTGGATGCGCTTATGTTTTTGCGTGGATCGTTATGCATTTTCTTGCTCCTAAAATGCAAAGAGTAGATAGCAATGCTTTGAATGTTTCTTGAGTTATCTCAAAAATTTTTTAAGAAGGTGTGTGTATATCTGTCGGTGTTTGTGGCGGAACCAACTTATTTTGTAAATAAGTATCTGTATGATCAATTTTTATTTCAACCCACATCGGCAAATGATCAGACATCTGGTAAGTTCTCCAATAAGTTTTGTAATAAACACTTTTATCTTTTCTTGCTGTGCCGGCTTCAGTTGTGTTGTAAGCTTCACCCATTAAAGGCACATATACAGTTTCATCTTCATCAGTAAACACTACTTCGTAATAATTAAATACACCGGCTTTGCCTGTAGTTTCAAATTGATCAGGAATTACTTTAAATGCAATTTGGTCGTAAAATTTATTCTTCAAAGCGTTTGATGGTAAGTTTTGCAACTGTTGCGGAATTTCAAAACCCGCCTTTGCAATAGCAGAATATGTTTCATCAGCAGGACTGTAAATATTAAAATCACCAAGCAAAATAAAATTGCCTGACCACTCATATTTGCCCGCTGCTTTTTTTGCAAGCATTTGCGCAATGTTTGTTATTTCTTTTATTCTGTCAGGATCATTTGCTGCAGATGAACCGTACAAAATGTGAACGGTTGAAAGAATAAAATTTGTCCATCCTGCTTTAAAGCCGCACATAAATGGTGTGCGTGCAAGTTGCGTTACGGGCTGATAAACTGTTTGTTTTGTTTCAGGATCTTTTGTTTCAAGCGCAGGCAATACAACTTCACCTGCGAGTCCGCCAAATTTTACTTTTCTTGTATCAAACAAAAATGCAAGGCGTTCACTATTTCCCTGTGAACCTTCTGTTACATCTGTTACAATATACTGCCAATGATTGCCGAGAATGCTCATCAATTTTTTTAACGCTTTTAAATCTTGACGCACTTCCTGTATAGCAATAACATCAAATTTTGAAACAATCTCGGCGATGTAATAAAAACATTCTTCAACACGATCGCCGTAAGCCGGCGAATCAAACTCGCGTATATTCCATGATGCAATAATGAGATTGCTCTCTAAATGTTTTTCAGGAATTTCGCTTTGCAGTTTTGCTCTCAGTTTTAAAAGTCTGTCGAGGGTTCGTTTGCCATCAGTTGTATTAGCTTTAATATTTTGATAAAATGGCACAGCAGATTTTTTTGTTCACTAAATATAAATATTTCCGTTTAAATTTTGATAATGATATGTATTCACTGGCAATACAATTTTGTCAGAACTTTTCTTTGGTATAATTTTTATTGTTTGTGTGTACGCAAATTATTTTACGATGCTGCTTTTTTGAATAAAAAAAGTTTTTTAGCGTTATAAGATTAGAAACAGTGGAAATGGTATTAAGAAATTTAGTGTTTAGAATATTCATTTTACTAACCTGTTTGCACACCACTTTACATGCGCAAGATTTAAGCTTGCAGTTTAATGGAGGTTTAATGAATTATGGCGGCGACCTGCAATCCCAGGTTTATACTTTTAAGGAATCTGAATTAACGGCAGGCGCAAATATCCGGTACACTATTAAAAATTATTCTTTACGGCTTGGTTTTAATTATGGAAGTGTTCAGGGTGATGATAAAAAAGGAACACAGTATGCTTCGCGTAATCTCAATTTTAATTCAAACATTGTAGAGGGAAATCTTTGTTTGGAGTATGATCTCTTTGCAATGGACGATGATAAAAAATTTATTCCTTATGCTTTTTTAGGGGGAGGAGTTTTTCATTTCAATCCATACACAAATTATAACGGGCAAAAAGTTTATTTGCAGCCATTGGGTACAGAAGGTGAAGGCTTATCTATTTATCCAAATAGGAAAATATACGCTTTAACCCAAATTGAAGTGCCATATGGTGTTGGTGTTCGATATAAACTTTCATCAAATTTTCTTATCGGTCTCGAATTTAATTCGCGTCATTTATTTACAGATTATTTAGATGATGTTAGCAGAACGTATCCCGATGAAAGTGAATTATTCAAAGCACATGGTCAGCTTGCTGTTGATCTTTCCTATCGCGGTAATGAAGTTAATCCGTCATCTCATTTTCCCGCTGCAGGAAAAATGAGAGGCAATCCCCACCAGAAAGATAATTTCTATACATCGGTGCTTACGCTCACTTATATTTTTCCGGATCACTCTTTATTCAATGGTTTTTCATCGCGGGATAAGCGCTCACTTAATTGCCCGAAAAAAGTTCATTAGTATTTACTTCATTAAGTTTCAATTTTTGCGTTGCACGATTTCATAGGTTTGCATTCATGCTTTACAGTTCGCTCGAAGATTGTTTATTGCATCTTGAAAAAAATAATCAGCTTGTAAGAATTAAAGAAGAGGTTGATCCCAATCTTGAAATGGCAGCTATTCATTTGCGCGTGCATGAAGCAAATGGTCCTGCATTATTATTTGAAAATGTAAAACGCACAAAGTTTCGTGCAGCTTCAAATATTTTCGGAACTTTAGAAAGAAGCAAATTAATTTTCGCAGAACGACTTCAATTTATTCAGCATGTAATTCAGTTAAGAAATAAACCGGCGGGTGCCTTTAAAAAACCGTTTCAATCCATCAAAACATTGCTTGCTTCTTCAACAGCATTGCCGCTAAAAAAATCTTCAAATAAAATTCTTACAGAACAAATTCAGATCAGCGACCTGCCTTTAATAAAACATTGGCCAAAAGATGGTGGTGCGTTTGTAACGCTGCCGCAGGTTTATACAGAAGATGTAACACAACCCGGCGTTCGTAATTCTAATCTCGGCATGTATCGCATTCAGCTTACAGGCAACGATTATGTTTTGAATAAAGAAATTGGTTTGCATTATCAAATTCATCGTGGTATTGGTGTGCATCAAACAAAAGCAAATGCAGAAGATAAACCTTTAAAAGTAAGCGTGTTTGTTGGCGGACCACCATCTCATACACTCGCCGCAGTTATGCCTTTGCCTGAAGGAATAAGCGAACTTTTATTTGCAGGTTTATTGGGTGGAAGACGGTTTAGGTATTTTTATGAAGATGGGTTTTGCATAAGCGCCGATGCAGATTTTGTAATAACCGGCGAAGTTTTTAAAAATGAAAATAAACCCGAAGGTCCGTTCGGTGATCATCTTGGTTATTATAGTTTGAAACATGATTTTCCGTTGATGCATGTGCATAAAGTGTATGCGAAAAAAAATGCAATATGGCCTTTCACTGTTGTTGGCAGGCCGCCGCAGGAAGACACTGCATTTGGTGATTTAATTCATGAAATAACAGGCGATTTAATTACAAAAGAAATTCCCGGTTTAAAAGAACTCAATGCTGTTGATGCAGCCGGTGTGCATCCATTGTTATTAGCACTGGGCAGTGAAAGATATACGCCCTACAATCAAACAAAACAACCTGCAGAATTATTAACGATTGCCAATCATATTTTAGGGACAGGACAATTAAGTCTTGCAAAGTTTTTATTTATTACTGCCGAGGATGCAAATAAAATTTCAGCAAAAAATATTCAGCCGTTTTTTGAATTTGTATTGAAAAGAATTGATTTAAAACGCGACATTCATTTTTATACAAACACAACGATTGATACATTAGATTATTCGGGAACAGGTTTAAATACCGGAAGTAAAGTTGTGTTTGCTGCTTACGGTGATGAAGTAAGAAATCTTTGTACAGAAGTGCCGCAATGTTTTGCAGACATTCAATCTGTACAAAATGCAAAATTGGTTTTACCGGGAATCGTTTGCATTCAAATGAAAAAATTTATTAGCTATACAAACGCTGCTGAAGAAATAAATAATTTAAAACAACAACTGCAACAAAGAACAGATGAATTAAAAGATTGCCCTTTTATCATTATTGTTGATGATGCAGATTTTACTGCTGCAACGCTAAATAATTTTTTGTGGGTAACATTTACGCGCTGCAATCCTTCGCACGATATTGATGGCGTAAATAGTTTTTATGAAAACAAACATTGGGGTTGTTCGAATGTTATAATTGATGCGAGGATAAAACCACATCATGCACCTGTACTTGAAAAAGATCTGCTAACAGAAAAAAATATTGAACGCTTATTTAATAAAGGCGGAAGCTTGTATGGTGTGTTGAAATAGTAGGAATTTTTTATTTACTTTTATTTTAAATAATTTCCTTACACCAAATACCCTCGCTTATGAAAACTGTTTTTACATTCTCTTTTTTATTTATTGTTTTCAATGCATTTAATCAACCTGGCTCACTCGACAGCACCTTCAATGACAGTGGCAAAGTAATAAACAACAATTTCGGAATAGTCAATTCAGCAGCACTTCAATCAGATAGCAAAATTTTGGTTGGGGGCAATAGCGTAAATGATACATCACACAATTTTGCTATTGCCCGTTATACATCAGACGGAGATTTAGATGCATCATTTGGCAGCAATGGAAAAATAGAAACTATTTTTAATGGAGGCTCCAGTATTTATAATTTGAATGTTTTAAGTAGCGGTAAAATTTTAGCAGCTGGTTACGGTCTTGATTTTGTTGTATTTCCTTTTTATCAGTCGCCGTTATTGGCGCAATATTTATCTAATGGTCATCTTGATTCTTCTTTTGGTATGAATGGAAAAGTAAGTCTTGATATGACCGCAGTAAAGGGTGTTTCTACAAAAGCTATGCAGGTAATGAGTGATGGAAGAATCGTGCAGGCAAGTGAGAACGGGTTGCAGGGAACTACTATCATCCGGTATAAATCAAATGGAAGTTTAGATTCAACTTTTGGCACTAATGGAATTTCAAGTATTCCTTTGTATGGTCTTGATCAGATAAATGCCCTAACTATCCAAACTGATAACAAAATAATTGTAGGCGGTGAAGCGGGAATTGGCAGTGGAGGGAATTTCTTAATTGCAAGATTTCAGTCAAATGGAAAGCTCGATTCAAGTTTTGGCAATAATGGCAAACGCATTATTGACTTTAATGAAAATGAAGATGCCTTTTATGCGCTTGCAGTGCAACCCGACGGAAAAATTCTTGCTGCAGGCAAAGCAGACAGCAATGGAATTTCCACGCCAATAATGACGCTCCTGCGTTTTAAATCAGATGGTTTTTTAGACAGCACTTTTGGACAAAACGGAATGGCATTTGGAAATTTTGGAGATAGATTTTCGGGTGCAACGAGTTTGGTATTACAACCAGATGGCAAAATAGACGTTGGCGGATTTGCATATACACCCACTACATCGGATTCTGCAACCGGTGATTTTGCGCTTGCACAGTTTAACGCAGATGGCAGCTTGAATTCCGGCTTCAGTGATACGGGTAGTGTGATAACCAGCTTTGGTTATTTCCAGGACATAGCTTCACTGGCTTTGCAAACAGATAATAAAATATTAGCGGCAGGAACTGCAGACGCAAACACGGGAGATCCTTCTGAATATAATTTAGCGCTTGCGCGTTATAAAAATACAAATGGAACATTGCTTATTGCTTTAAAAGATTTTAGCGCTGCACCTGCAGGCAGTGGTACTATTAAATTAAGCTGGCAAGCAGTTAGTGCGGTTAATAATAATTATTTCAGTATTGAAAGAAGTAGTGATTCGCACTTTAACGGTAATGAGATTGCGAAAATTTATTCTAACGGTGAACAGTCTTATGCTTATACAGATAATACACCGTTGCAAGGCGCCAATTATTATCGCTTAAAACAAGTAGATAAAGACGGAAGTTTTAGTTATTCAAATGTTGTGGCTGTTACATTACAAAACGAAACATCAATTACAACTTACCCTAATCCTGCAAAAAATATATTACATATTAAAGGGCTTGATGCAAACATGAAGTATGAATCAAGAATCATGAATGAAAAAGGAAATGTAGTATTAACAACAACAATCAATAAAAATTCCGTTTATGATTTTAATGTGCAGAATTTAAGTAAGGGGATTTATTATCTCAATCTCATTTCATCCAACAAAACCTTGCCTACCGGCAGGCACGAAACAATTACCGTAAAATTTGTGAAAGAATAAGAATGTGCTAAAGCCATATACAGCTTACAATTCAATTGCCGTTGACTTAAGTCAACGGCAATTTTTTAAAACCTTTCCAACTGCGAAAAGAAAAAATTACTTTCAATAATTGCATTCTCATCACTGTCACTGCCATGCACTGCGTTCTCACCAACAGATGCTGCAAAATCTTTTCTTATGGTTCCTTCATCTGCCTGTGCAGGATTTGTTGCGCCAATTAATTTTCTGAAATCTGCCACTGCATTTTCTTTTTCAAGAACCGCAGCAACAATAGGCCCGCTGCTCATGAATTCAACGAGTTCACCATAAAAAGGTCTTTCTTTATGCACCGCATAAAATGCACCTGCTTTTTCCGCAGAAAGCTTTGTCCACTTCATTGCTTTAATCGTAAAACCTGCTTTTAATATCCTGTCGAGAATGGCGCCTGTATGCTTTTTTGATGTTGCATCAGGCTTTATCATGGTGAAAGTTATGTTACTCATAATTCTAAATTGGGCGCAAAAGTAATGTGTTAAACACAAGATGTATTTAATATCATCTTAAAAAATAAAAATCATTTGAATGAATGCACATAAAACCGCAATTTTGCCGCCTTTATGCAGCCAGTAGAGCATCTTTATCCTTTATTACAAACACCAAGACGTATTGTTATCACGATGCATCAAAAGCCGGATGGAGATGCAATGGGAGCGGGGCTGGCAATGTTCCATTTTTTTAAATCGCTGGGGCACGATGCAGTTGTTATTTCACCCACCAACTGGGCAAAGTTTTTAAACTGGATGCCCGGCTGCAACCAGCTTTTAGATTTTGAATTGCATACTGAAAAATGTAAAGAGCTTGTAAGCAATGCAGAGTTATTATTCTGCCTTGATTTCAATAGCATGCATCGCACTAAAAAAATGGAAACGGTTTTGCTCGAAGCAAAATGTGTGAAGGTGTTGATCGATCATCACGAAGAACCTGCAGAAGAACATTTCGATTATGGCGAAAGCAATATTTTAAAAAGTTCTACCTGCGAAATGGTGTACGATTTTATTGTGAAATCTCCTTTCAGCGAAAATCTTAATCTTGATATCGCTGCCTGTATTTATACGGGAATTATGACGGATACCGGCTCATTTCGATTTGCCATAACATCTGCACATACGCATAAAGCAATTGCACATTTAAAAGAGCTTGGGCTTGAACACAGCATTATTCACGAAAATATTTACGATAATTTTTTAGAGAACAGGCTGCGGTTTATTGGTAATGCGTTGTTGCATCATCTTGAAGTTTTATATGAATATAATACTGCATTGATGGCGATCAATAAAAAAGATTTAATGCGTTTTGATATTCAAACCGGCGATACAGAAGGACTTGTAAATTATCTTTTAACGATACAGGATATAAAATTTGGCGCTTTGCTCATCGATAGGAACGAAGAAAGAAAATGGAGCTTTAGAAGTAAAGGAAATTTTGATGTGAATGAATTTGCGCGCAAGCATTTTGAAGGCGGTGGTCACAAAAATGCAGCCGGAGGAAGAAGTTCTGAAAGTATTGAAGCGAACATAAAAAAATTTAAAGAAGTAATAAAGCTTTACGAAGCTGATTTATCATAAAGATTTACTGAAAAGCATTCCGCGTTGCGGGATTAAAAAACAAACAATGAAAAAAATACTATGCGCATTATTTATATTAAGCTTAGCAGCTTGTAATATGAATTATGAAAAAACACCATCAGGGCTGGCTTACAAAATTTTTAGAGCAAATAAAGATACCGTTAAGGCTAAAGCGGGAGAATTTGCGAAGTTCAATATGGCTTACATTTTAGCAGACCGTGATTCTGTATTTTCCAGCACATATGGTAAAGTGCCTGCGTACAGCGCAATTGATACCGGCAAACAGGTAAGATATTCTTTTATGGAAATAATGCCGATGATGCATGTTGGCGATAGTGCAGAAGTAAGCATAAGCATTGATACTTTAAAAAATATGGGCGTAATTCCTGAATACAATGCCATGTTTGTAAAAGGACAAATTATTAAATGTAAGGTGCAACTTTTAAATGTTTTTAAAGACGAGAAAGACATGCTTGCCGATTATCAGAAAAGTATTGATAACGAAAAAAATGCAGAAACAAAATCACTGGAAGATTATATGGCAAAGCATAATTTAAAAGGTATTAAAACTAAAAACGGTGCTTTCGTTGTAATTGATAATCCTGGTGATCCTTCTTTAAAAGCTGATTCCGGAAAGGTTGCAACAGTAATGTATAGAGGCTATTTGGCAAGCAACGGAAAAGTGTTCGATACAAATATGGATTCAAGTAAAGGTCATACAGAGCCTATACAAATTCCTGTAGGTTCCCGCGGTTCAATTCAGGGTTTTAGCGAATGTCTTCCTTATTTTGGTAAAGGTGGAAAAGGCAAATTTTTAATACCTGCAATGTTGGGTTATGGACCTTCACCGCAAGGTGCTGATATACCTGCCTTTTCAAATTTAGTATTTGATATAGAAGTATTAAATGTTGCAGATATGCCTGCTGCACCACGCGATAATCCACACGCTGATTCTACTAATGATTAATAGTGAAAATATTTTTTTTAAAGGCAGTTGTTAGTAACTGCCTTTTTTATTTGAATAATTTCTTTTCATCAAAAGAATATAAAATTTATTCCTTCAATCCTCAATCTTTATTTTTGCCGCGAACAAAAAACAAATAAATGGTTGATGTAATTCTTGGACTGCAATGGGGTGATGAAGGCAAAGGAAAGATCGTAGATTATTTTGCGCCGCAATATGATGTGATAGCGCGTTTCCAGGGCGGTCCTAATGCAGGTCACACGCTTTATGTTGGAGATAAAAAGATTGTTTTACATCAAATACCATCTGGCATCTTTCATCAAAACACAATAAATATAATTGGTAACGGCGTTGTGCTTGATGCGGTAACTTTAAAACGCGAGTGTGATCTTGTTGCATCTTTTGGTATTGATGTAAAAAAGAATTTGTTCATTTCACAGCGCACAAATTTAATTGTGCCAACGCACCGCGCATTAGATAAAGCATCGGAGCAACAAAAAGGCGAAAGCAAAATTGGTTCAACGTTAAAAGGCATCGGTCCTTCTTACATGGATAAAACGGGGCGAAATGCTTTGCGTGTTGGTGATATAATGAGTAAATCTTTTACAACGCAATACATCAAGCTTCGCTTAAAGCATCAAAAGCTGTTAGATAATTTTCATTTTATAGATGACATAAGCGATTGGGAAGAGGAATTTTTTGAAGGGATAGATTTTTTACGCACTTTAAATATTGTTAACGGCGAATATTTCATAAATGAAAAAATAAATAACGGCAAAAAAGTTTTAGCAGAAGGTGCACAAGGAAGCATGTTGGATATTGATTTTGGAACGTTTCCTTTTGTAACTTCATCCAATACAATTTCAGCAGGTGTGTGTACAGGACTTGGTGTGGCGCCACAAAAAATAAATGAAGTATTAGGTGTTACCAAAGCTTATTGCACAAGAGTTGGTGGCGGTCCTTTTCCAACAGAATTGAACAACGAAATTGGCGAGAATTTAAGAAAGATTGGAAATGAATTTGGCGCAACAACAGGCCGGCCGCGCAGATGTGGATGGATTGATTTAGTTGCTTTGAAATATACAGTGATGTTGAATGGTGTAACAAAAGTAATTATGACGAAGGCGGATGTGCTTGATTCTTTTAAGGAACTGAATGTTTGTACGGCTTACAAAATAAATGGCGAACAAACTGATAAAGTGCCTTTCCAGTTAATGCAGTCAGATGTAGTTCCACAGTATAAAAATTTCGATGGATGGAATTGCGATTCAACTGGTTTAAAAAGCGGCGAAAATTTACCTGCTAAAATGCAGCATTATATAGAATTTATTAATCAATATATAGGAGCGCCGGTAGCTTATGTTTCTAACGGCCCACAACGGGAACAAATCGTAAAAATTTAAATAAAAAATTTTTTTTGCTGATTAAAAAACTCGTTTAAAATTTACAATGCTAATTTTATTGAGTATGGCACCAAAATCTGATAAAGAAAAAAAATCCGTAAAGAAGCCCATTGAGGAAAACAAGAAGGGCAAGGTTTCTTCTTCTGCTAAAAAGCAACAGGAGGAAGATGAGGATGATGATTTGCTTGATGAAGAAGAAAAAACTACATCAGCAAAGCAAACACCTAAGTCAAAAAAAGGTAAACAGGAAGAATCAAGTGATACTGATGCCGATGACGATGATGAAGGCGAAGAAGACGTAGATGAGTGGGAAAAACCAGAAGAGGAAGAAAACTGGGATCCTGATTTTGATGAATTTGATATTCCAAAATCAAGGGGAAAAAAGGCTGGTAAAAAAGATGCGGAAACTGAAGAGGATGATGATTTTAAGTTTGATGATGATTTGAAAGAATTTGATTTATTTAATGATTCGGATTTTGATGATCAGGATGATGACTTTTAAAGCACTTACAATTTTGTGCAACGTCAACAAGCTACGTATCATGTAGAAAATACGGAAATTTTTAAAATGCAAATGCTGAATTGGGCAAGCCAGTTTAGCATTTGTTGTTTTATGGATAGTCATTTTTATGAAGATAAATATCATTCATTCGATTGCTTGTTAGCTGTAAACGCTGTTCAGGTATTTTCACCTTCAAAAAATATTTTGACTCAGCTTGATGAGTTTTATAATAATGCTAACGATTGGATTTTTGGGCATTTAAACTACGATCTTAAAAATGAAATTGAAAACCTTCAATCAAAAAAAACCAATCAAATAAACTTCCCTGATATTTTTTTATTTCGGCCGCAAATTGTTATTGCACTAAATAAAAACATCGTTGAGATATCTTTTTTAGATATAAACTCAAACGATATTTTCGAAGCAATTACTAAAACTGAAATAGAAAATAAGGTTCCATTAAAATCAACCAATAAAATAAATGCAGCTACTAGCGAGCCGGAATATTTAGCAACAATAGAAAATTTAAAAAAACACATTCTGCGCGGCGATTGTTACGAAATAAATTTTTGCCAGGAGTTTTTTATTGAAAGCGCTGATATAAATCCGCTTGAAACTTATATTCATCTATTAAAAATTTCGCCTTCACCATTTTCATGTTTTTATAAGCTTCATGATAAATATCTTTTATGTGCAAGCCCTGAAAGATTTCTATCAAAATATGATCAAACCATTTTTTCTCAGCCGATAAAAGGTACTGCAGCAAGAAATAAAGATGATAGCCTGGACATGATGCAAAAACAAAATTTATACAATAGCCCAAAAGAGAAAAGCGAAAATGTAATGGTTGTTGATTTGGTAAGAAATGACTTAAGTAAAATTTGTAAAGAAGGTTCTGTTATTACAAATGAGTTATTTGGAATCTATTCTTTTCCGCAGGTTCATCAAATGATCTCAACAATAAGCGGAACATTGAGAGATGAGATTTTATTTTCAGAAATTATCAAAGCAGTATTTCCTATGGGTTCTATGACGGGTGCGCCAAAGCATCGCGTAATGCAATTAATAGAACAATACGAAACAACAAAACGAGGCTTATTTTCAGGTAGCGTTGGATACATCACGCCACAAAAAAATTTTGATTTTAATGTAGTGATACGAAGCATTTTTTATAACGAAGACAATAAGTATCTTAACTACTTTGTAGGCAGCGGAATTACAATTTATGCAGATGCAGAAAGTGAATATAAAGAATGCAGGCTAAAGGCTTCTGCAATTGAAAAAGTATTGAGCTGATTATTTATTTGTAGTTGTTGAGTTTGCCGCGTTTAAAAAAAGCTCTACACTTTGCTTTAAAATTTCGCTCTTCTTTGATTGAAAAAACTCTGCCTTATCAGCAGGCAATCTTAATGGATAGATATCACCTTTAGCAAGCACAATATCCATATTTGGATTAAGTTGATTGAACAAATTAATATCTATCGTTAATGCATTTGCAATTACAGCAGAATTGTATTTACCATAAATATTTATTGTGGTTGCGTTTGCAGCAATTGAAGCAAAGGAATCATTTTTAATTGTTGGGGTATCAGCAATAAAATTTTTTGCTTCATCGGCAGTCATGGTTACAATGCTGCCATCTCCTTCAAAATAATAATGTGTGGCAATAAATTTTTTTACATGATTGCGTGTTTCTTCCGGCAGATAATATTGAATGTTCCAAAAATTATTGCTTTGTGCCTTTGTTATTGCACGATCAACATTTGCCTCGCCACAATTGTAAGCAGCAATTACTAAAAGCCAGTCTTTATATTTTGCATATAAATTTTTAAGAATTTGCGCTGCAACGTTTGTGCTTTTTACATAATCCAATCTATCGTCATAATTGCCTGTGCGCAAGCCATGTTGCTGCGCAGCATCTTCCATAATTTGCCATGGGCCAACTGCTCCTGCCCAGGAAACTGCATTACTGCTTAAACTGCTTTCAATTACCGATAAATATTTTAATTGAACAGGAACTCCATAAGAACTTAAAATATGATCATACAAATCAAAATAAGGTTTCCCCCAAACTTTCATGTTGTTGAAATAATTTGTGTGCGTGCGTATGTAATCGTCTGCAAACAACTTCACTTCAGGGTTCATCGAATAATGAACGATAGATTGATTGTTATCGGAAGCAAGAAGATTTAAAAATATTTTAGAACTGTCAACTACTCGTTTCGATGCAAAAGATTTTACTGTTGTATCTGGATGAATAGTGATTGCATTTGCACGATTTAATAAAGATTGCGCATTTGTAAAAAAAGAAATTAAAAGAAAGCAAGAAAGGAATGTTGCAGATTGAATTTGATTAATTGTAAAGAAAACAAATTTCACTTTCAATAAACTACTTAAATGCATTGCCTTCATGTTTTAAAATTCAGAACGATTAGCATCGTCTAATTATTTAAACTATTCTTTATCTCAATAAGCTTTTTAGAAAGTTGCAGTAAAATTAATTCATTTGAATGAGAAGCCATAAGCTGAAGGCCATACGGCATTCCATTTGAGTGTTTAAACAAAGGAATTGATATTGCAGGTATGCCGGTAAGATTTGCAAACACCGTAAAAATATCTGCTAAAAACATTTCTACCGGGTTTGTATTTTTTTGATTGAATTTAAATGCAGTTGTTGGAGAAACGGGCGAGATGATTGCATCAACTTCAGAAAAAATAGATTTTGTTTTTTCTATTAAGATGCGTCTTATTTTTTGCGCTCGGGTTACATAAGCGTCGTAATAACCTTCACTCAAAACAAAAGTGCCCAGCATAATTCGTCGCTTCACTTCCTTTCCAAAAAAATTGCTGCGCGTTAATTTTATTTTTTCTGTAAGATCATTTGAAGAAAACGATGAACCAAACTTTACTCCATCGTAACGCGAAAGATTGCTTGATGCTTCCGCTGTTGTTAAAATATAATAAGCCGGAACAATGTATTCAAGCAAATCAAATTCTATTGGTTTTATTTCTATGTTTTGCCCAGATAATTCAGTTATAAATTTTTTTTGATGATGAGCAATTTCTGCATCAAGACTTGGATGTTCTAAAGTTGAAGGAAAATAACCTATTCTAAATTTTTTCTCAGAAGAATCGTCTAGTAAATATGCCTTAAAGTTGTTTGTTATTGTAGTGCTGTCAAAATCATCAACACCAGAAATTGAATCAAGCACTAACGCCGCATCATCAATATTTTTTGAAAAGATACCAACCTGATCAAAAGAAGATGCATATGCAATCAATCCATATCTTGAAACTCTGCCATAAGAAGGTTTTAACCCAACAAGCCCGCAAAAATCAGCAGGCTGTCGCACAGAACCGCCTGTATCGCTTCCTAAACTAATCATGCAAAGGTCTGCCTGAACAGAAACTGCAGAACCGCCTGAAGAACCACCTGGAACACGGCTATTATCGGCAGCATTAAGCACATTCCCAAAAGCAGAGTTTTCATTACTGCTTCCCATGGCAAATTCATCACAGTTTTGCCTGCCGATGATTATTGCTTCTTCATTCAACAATCTTTCAGTAACTGTTGCATTATAAAGCGACTGAAAATTTTCGAGTATTCTTGATGATGCGGAAAGTTTGTGTCCTTTGTAAGCAATAACATCCTTTAAGCCAACAACTACACCGTGTAGTTTACCTAAGGTGCTTCCGGATGCTCTTTTTTTATCAAGCTGTTCTGCTCGTTGCAGAGCTTCATCTTCATATACTTCAAGAAATGTATTGAGATGACTATTTGCTTTAATGTTTCGCAAATAAAAAGAAACAACCTCTTTACAGGTTGTCTTTTCATTTAACAACAAAGATTGATAGTCTTTGATAGAGAAGAAGCTAAACAAAGGCTATTATTTAAATCTATGGCTGAGTGGTAGTGGTAGAAGTAGTGCTTGATTGTGCTTTATTATTTGCAGATTGAGATGGTGTTTCGTTAATGCCATCTTCAAGTTCTCTGCGCACATTATTCTTTGCATCGTTAAACTCACGAATACCTTTGCCTAAACCCCTCATAAATTCAGGAATTTTTCTTCCGCCAAATAAAATTAATACAGCAAGGATGATAAGGACCCATTCAGAAATACCAGGAGAGCTCATAATAAAATATTTAGAAAACAAATGTACAGTAAAAAGATAAGTGCGGCGGGAAATAAATCTTAAAAGAATTACATTCTTTTTTCTTTAATTCTTGCGCTTTTTCCGCTGCGGCTTCTTAAGTAGTATAACCTTGCGCGGCGAACCTTTCCTACTTTATTTAAAACAATCGATTCAACATTCGGTGAAAAGAAAGGGAAAACTCTTTCTACACCAAGTCCATCGGAGATTTTACGAACAGTAAAGGTTGCAGTAGCATTTGCTCCCTGAACTTTTAAAACATCACCGCGAAAACTTTGAATACGTTCTTTTCCACCCTCAACAATTCTATAGTTTACCGTGATGTTATCACCTGCCTTAAATTTAGGATGTTTCTTTTTGCTTGTTAGTTGTTCGTGAACAAATTGTACTGCTGCGTTCATAACCCAATTTTTTGAGGAGTGCAAAGGTAATCGTAGTATTAAGAACTTCCAAATAAAAACGAAGCTTAACTTATCTGGCTAAATTAACTGCTCTTTTTTCTCTTATTACCGTTACTTTAATTTGTCCCGGGTAAGTCATTTCATTTTGAATCTTTTGCGCAATCTCAAAACTAAGCTTATCACTATCGGTATCGGTAACCTTTTCCGCTTCAACAATTACTCTTAATTCCCTGCCGGCTTGTATTGCGTATGCTTTTTCTACGCCATTATAATTCATTGCCAAAGTTTCCAAATCTTTTATGCGTTGCAAATATTGCTGCATAATTTCTCTGCGGGCACCGGGCCTTGCACCGCTTATTGCATCACAACTTTGCACAATCGGAGAAATGATATATTGCATTTCCATTTCATCATGATGTGCACCAATGGCATTTACTACAGCAGGATTTTCGCCATACTTTTCTGCAAGTTTTGCTCCCAATAAAGCGTGACTTAATTCTGTTTCTTCATCGGGTACTTTTCCAATATCATGCAGCAAACCGGCACGTTTAGCAAGTTTAGGACTTAAGCCAAGTTCAGCAGACATTGTCGCACACAAATTTGCCACCTCACGACTATGCATTAATAAATTCTGTCCATATGAAGAGCGGAAACGCATCTTTCCAACAATACGAATTAACTCTTTGTGTAAACCATTAATACCTAATTCTATTACTGTTCTTTCACCAATCTCCATAACTTGTTCTTCAAGCTGCTTACGCGTTTTTTCTACCACCTCTTCAATGCGTGCAGGATGAATTCTACCATCTGCAACTAATCTTTGTAAGCTTAATCTTGCTATTTCGCGGCGCAACGGATCAAAAGACGAAAGCACAATGGCTTCAGGCGTATCGTCAACAATAAGATCAACTCCTGTTGCTGCTTCTATGCTGCGAATATTTCTACCTTCTCTACCAATTATTTGACCTTTAATTTCGTCACTTTCAAGATTGAAAATGGTAACTGTGTTCTCAATAGTTTGTTCCGCGGCGGTACGTTGTATAGACTGAATAATAATTTTTCTCGCTTCTTTATTTGCTTTTTGACGCGCTTCTTCAATTACTTCCTGTTGTAATTGTATTGCCTGATTTTGAACTTCCTGTTTTAAACTTTCAATTAACTGTCCCTTTGCTTCTTCTGCTGTTAACCCGGCAATCTTTTCAAGTCTTTTTATATGTTCTTCCTGGTGTTTTTCAAGTTGATTTCTTTTTTGAGCAACTACTTCAAGTTGCCTGTTTAGATTTTCTTTGATTACTTCATTTTCTTTTATTTGTTTTTCGAGGGCAGAATCTTTTTGATTTACAGATATTTCTTTTTGCTTAAGCCTGTTTTCTACATCACCTAATTTTTTATTACGTTCTAAAACTTCTTTATCAAATTCAGCCTTTAGCTGAACAAACTTTTCTTTGGCTTCTAAGATTTTTTCTTTTTTGGTTGTTTCAGCCTTTAATTCTGCTGCTGATATAATTTGTTTTGCATCATTCTCTGCATCTTCAATCTTCTTTTTGGTATTTTTTGAAAAAATGATTTTGCCTAATACGATTCCTATAAGCAAGCAAGCTATTCCCCCTATTATTATTTCTGTTAGATTCATGTATTTGATTTTTAAACACTATATAATTTTTTTGAAACTAATGGCGAAGTTAAATAACCACTGATACATCATGAAAACTCTTTTATTTTCATAATTGGAATCGTTGTCTCATAATTGGAAAAAATAAAAAACCTGTTTTTATTAAAACACTGAAAGTCAATATGAAAAAAATTAAAAAGTGGTTGGCATTTCGTTTGGCATTAAGTAGATACCCGTTTTTAATTCGTACCCGTAAACAGATAAATTTTAAAATGAAAAAGTTAATATTTGTTTTTGTTACGGGGCTTTTTTTAGTTGCTTGTTCAAAGAAAGACGTTAGTTCGCCTGGGGCCGCATACCAAGCTGTATTTTTTAAAAATGCAAATGTTGAAGTGAAGGATTTACAGGCTTCCCGGGTTTCAAGCAGTGGAGTTACTGTAAACTTTTCTACTGCTTATGAGAACAACATTAAACGAATTGAATTGATGAGTAGTGCTTCGGTAAATACATTTTGTACAATACAAGGTGTAAATACAGAAAGTGATTCTGAATCGCCAAAAAGTTATTCTTTTCAGGACAATAACATAAAAGGTGATGTGATGTATTACATGTTGCGTTTTGAAGATAGTGATGGCAACTGGACTTATTCAGGTTATTATACAGTAAAAATTAATTAAGTATTTCGGGGGCTAATATAAAAACCTTGTTGTTTTCAACGAGGTTTTTTTATTTTAAGGCTTGCTCAATTAAAGATTGCAAGTTTTGTATTTTATTTTTTAATTCACCGGTAATTGCAGCGGAAGAATGGCTCTCGTCTTGTTCAGTTGCCAGCCAGATTAATACCATTGCCACATAGTCTTGCATATCCTTACCAGCAAAGTTTGTTTTATACTCAATAATTTTTTGGTTAATTAATTTGACAGTCTTGCGTAATTTTTCTTCATCCTCCGGTCTTACTCGCAGGCGATAATTTCTATCCCCAATTAAAATATTAGCCGGTAATAGTTCTTCCATATTTACGCATTAAGAAGTGAAAAACATTTTTCAATATCCTTTAAATAAAAATCGATTTTTTGTTGAAGGGCTTTTTTTTCTTCAGCTGTATATAAATTAGCAACATTTGCAGCTACTGTTTTTTCCTGGGCATTTTGAATAAGAATATCTTTTTGTGCTGATT
>DASZUY010000120.1:0-5431 GCA_035547495.1 Parafilimonas sp.
GGCTGTTGCGTAAAAATTACAATGCAATTTTACATCGTTGTTAATAATAAGTACTCTTGAAATCCAATTATCCAAAAAAAAACCAAAAGAAACAATTGCCCCCGTTGAAACTATTACGGAATTGTTTCCAAAAAAAAGTCCCCCGAAAAAATCGGGGGATTTTTTTTATCCACTTCTACAAAAATCAATGAAAAAATTTCGGTGGGGAATTGTAATAATTAATCCTTTGTTGTGGCTGCTAATACAGGTTCGGCACTCATTACAGATAATGCGAGGCTATCCGTTCCTCTTGGTAAACGATATTTAGTTTTAAAATTGGATGTTTGCCCGGGTTTTATCATATCAGGAAAAACATCTTCATGTTCTTCCACTTGTATGCCGTTATGATAACATAAAATTTTTACGCGTATTGTTTTATAACTGCAAACGGAAGCGGTATTAAATATTTTTCCGTGTATAACGGTGGCACCAAATAAAGTTTTTCGGTTATCAGAAGTAAGCTTTAAAAATTCAGCTGGGTGTGTCTGTTCCTTTTGTGCAAGACTTTGCTTGTTATCTTCATAAGTCTTGTTATCGAATTTTTCTTTACAAGCAGTAAAACAGAAAACAATTAAACAGAAAAAATATAATCGCATAAGAACGGCGCTTTGAAAAATACTAAACGAAATTTATGGTATGTTATTTTAAGCCTCCTGTCCTATCCACACTGCGCCGCCAATACTATTTCTTGTGGCACCGGTTACTGAAGCGAGTACGGTGTTTTCTTCCCTCCATCTTAATACACCCAACAGCGCCATAATTAATGCCTCTTTATATTTTATAACGTTCGGTTCCGGAACAAAAACTGCAACGTTTAATCTACTTAGCTTTTCCTTTAAAACAGCAGTGAGAAATTTATTAAATGCACCGCCGCCCGTAATTAATAACTTATACTGATGTAGTTCTTCATTACTTAAAACCATTTTTATCGAATTAAAAATTTGCTCAGCAATATGTTCAACATAAGTTCTCAGGCTATCATTTGTGTAGATTTGAAACGATTGAATGAGCGGATAGACGATATTGTGGCCAAACTCATTTGCAAGCGATTTTGGAAAAGGTTGGCCGTAATAATCAAGCTGGTTAAGTTGAGATAATAAATTTGAATTGATGATACCGCTTGCAGCAAAATTTCCGTCTTCATCAAATGCTTTTCCATTCAATTGCGCAAGCCTGTTTAAAATGCTGTTAGCAGCACATACATCAAACGCAATAAATTTTTTTTCTGTTTGATAAGAAAGGTTTGCAATACCTCCGATGTTCAAATAAAAATCATAGCCCGCAAATAATAGTTTTTCTCCAACCGGAACGATGGGTGCGCCCTGACCATTTAACGCAACATCCATGTTGCGCAAATCACTTACTACATTAATTCCGGTAAGCGCAGCAATAGTTGCCCCATCACCAATTTGCGATGTCATGTTAAATTCAGGCGCATGAAAAACAGTATGACCATGCGAAGCAATTAATTGAATCTTGTGCGCAAGATCATTTTCATTAATAAATCTGTTTACAGCCGCCGCAACGTATTTTGCATAGTTAATATGCAACAACATATAGTGATAAGCATTTAAGCTTTTTGCATTGGATAAATTATTTTTCCATTCTTCATCGTATTCATAACACGCGCAAGCTTTAATTGTGTAATTCCAATTGCCACGTGTTTCTTCTAACTCGGCAAAAACAATATCTAATCCGTCCAGTGAAGAGCCACTCATCAACCCAATAACATGATAAATCATTTCTTAAAAATTAGCAGCCAAAACTACAAGCATCTTAATATAATTTAGTTTAAAACATTTTTATCTTCGTTTGATGATAACCAATTTTGGCAAGCATGTCAGCCTGCTTACTGAATGGATGAATGAACTGCGGGATGTTGATATTCAAACAGACCGTTTGCGTTTCAGAAAAAATCTTGAACGCATTGGCGAAATAATGGCTTATGAGATAAGCAAAAAAATTTTGTGGAACGAAAAAGAAATCCAAACACCGCTTGGAATTCATAACAGCAAGACACTCACACAACAACCAGTACTAGCAACCATTTTGCGTGCAGGTCTTCCATTGCATAACGGACTTTTAAATTTTTTTGACAAAGCGGATAATGCTTTTATTTCAGCTTACCGTAAGCACAAAAGAGATGGCAGCTTTGAAATAAGTTTAGAATATTTAAGCTGTCCATCCATAGAAAATCGCGTATTAATTATAGCAGATCCAATGCTGGCAACAGGTTCTTCAATGGTGGCGGCGCTTCAATCTTTATTGCATTATGGAACACCATCTGAAATACATGTTGTTTGCGCTATTGCAGCTACGGAAGGCATAGATTATATTGTTAGGGAATTAGGTGAAAAAATATATATTTGGTGCGGAGATATTGATGATGAATTAACTGCTAAAGGTTACATTGTTCCTGGTTTGGGTGATGCGGGCGATCTTTCCTTTGGACCAAAATCTCAATTCTAATTAATTGCAGCGATATATGTTTTTCAACAGTCTATATTTAAATAGTTAATCCCAAAACTCGTTATGAAAATTCGATTAATGATAATTTTTACAATACTCGCTGTAAACGTTTGGGCGCAGGATCCGCATTTCTCACAATTCTTTTCCTCGCCAATGACGCTGAACCCGGCATTTACAGGAAAGTTTGATGGTGTACTCAGAGCAGCAGCGAATTATCGTAATCAATGGCCAACCATTAACAGGGCATATATAACCGGCACAGCTTCGGTTGATTTTCCAATATTAATTAATCATATTCCCTATACAGATACATGGGGCGTTGGTTTAATGGGTTATACCGATAAAAGCGCTGCAGGTGCAGTTTCATTTAATTATTTTTCTTTATCTACCGCATATCATAAAGGGCTTGATGAAGATGGCTTGCATCAACTGGGTGCAGGTTTCCAGGTTACTTATTCAAATATGCTAATCAATACTGCAGACTTAAAATTTGAAGATCAGCTTACACCATTTGGTTTTACAGGTGTTACCAGCGAAGTGTTTAACAACACAACTTTAAAAGCAAATTATGTTGATGTAAATGCAGGTTTGCTGTATACAGCAAGCACATCAAATAATAATAACATGTACGTTGGTGTGAGCTTGTATCATATAAACCGGCCACGACAAGATTTTACCGGCATTAATTACGATTTATATCCAAGAGCTACGTTTCATGCCGGCGGATATTTTCCAGTTAATGAAATAACTACTGTTCATTTAAGCGGATTATACAGCACGCAGGCTGGTGCGCATGAAGCACTCATCGGCGGAGCACTTCAATTTGTTGCAGGCGATCCTGATAGTGAAAGTCCAACTAGCTTTTATGGTGGTGCATGGTTTAGATTTGGAGATGCAATTATTCCTTACATAGGTTTAGAGTTTGATGACCTACGCGTAGGTGCTACGTATGATATAAACACGTCAAGTTTAAAAACAGCATCTGAAAGCCGCGGCGGAATAGAGATATCTCTTATTTATATTAAACATGCGGCGCAAAGCAAAGGATTGCCTTGCCCGAAGTTCTAAAGCATAATTTGGCGTTGATAAGGCTTACTCCAATTGCCCCAGTCTTTCATAAAATCCTGCAAAGTACCAAGCAATTCTTTAGATGTTGTCTTTTTACCTTTCGCCGGAGGCGTTAATTCTGCATCATTAATTTTATCTGTATAAACCTTTGTAGCAAACCAAGTAATGTGTTCATGTGGCAGCGCAACCCCTAATATCATTCCTGGTAAACCATTAAAAGATTCCGGGCCACCGGTTGTTGTAATTTCATCAGTATAAAATGCAACTACATAAATTGAATCCATAATAATTGCATTGGCACGCCTGCAATCAAAGCCGGCAATATTGCGGGTTTCATCCGTAATCTTCCATTTAATTTTCCTGGTGCTGTCATTTACTAAAAATGTTTGTTCATAAACATGTTTTTGCGCAACGCTTAAAGAATCTTTCAAATTTGTAAATACAACGTTATCCTCTGCAGGCGACTGCCATAATTTATTATTTTCAGGATTTTCTCTTCCCGGTTTATACAGGGTTTTTCCATCATCAAATTCGAGATCAAAATATGTGGTTTTAAACTGTGGTACTATTTTTTTTTCCAGCGCTGCCCAGGATGCATCATCACTATTCTCGGCTTGTTCATCCATTATCGCCCATAAACTTATTTTCTTTTCAAATTCTATTCTTCCCTGAGAAAGAAAAATTGCATTTTGTGCTTTTATCGTTGAAGTAAACGAAAACAAAATAATTATGTAAATAAGAGTCTTCATAATCTAACAAGGTTTTAGTTAGTCGTTTTGTCCGGGTGCTTTAATTCCTGCCTTATTAAAGTTCCAAACAACAGATAAAAGAAAATATCTTTTTATAGTACTGTATGTATTTTCTGAAATAAAATTGCTGTTCACCGTTCTGTTGAAACCAATATTCTGATCAAGCAGATCATGACCAATTATCTTAACAAGTAAAGCATCTTTTTTTGTAAATGTTCTGCCTATCCAGGCATTCCAGAAAATAACGTTGTTATTGTTATCAAATACAGATGTTTTTTGTTTGAAATTAAAATCACAATCCGTTTGAATTTGATATTTTCCCTTGTGCCCAAAATAAACATGAACATTTGGGTCTGCATCAAACGACCAGTAATTTGTTTTAACATCGGGCTGAATAGATGATACGCTTGTTGTATAAGTTACTGACGGATCTAATCCAATGCTATATTTTTTTTCTTTGTCTTTATAAAAACCTAACCTGTATGTATAACTATTACTTTTTGTAACATTGAAAAGATTGTTCACAATATTTACATACCTGCTGCTATTAATGTTTGCAGAGTTATTGATGAATAGATTAAGTTTTTTCAGTTTAAAATTATAGTTGAAGTCGCCATTAAAATTTCGGTTACCGTTAAGATTAATGTACTGATTAATTGTTCTTCCAAAACTGTCAACATAAGACTTGTTTACGATGTCGTTACTCGTGAAGCCTGAATTAATCCAAATAAAAATACCGCGCTCTTTAATTACCTTATAATCATTAAAGCTTAAATACATGTTGTTTTCAAAAGCCGGTTTCAACAAAGGGTTTCCAATAGTTATATTCAGTGGATCGGCGTTCGTTAAAACAGGTTGTATTTGATTGATATCCGGCTGCTGTGTTGAACCATTATATGATAAAGAAATTCTTCTTTGCTGCGTAAACTGGTATGATAAATTTGCATGCGGATACCAGTTTAAAAAATTTCTTGTAGTAACTGAATCAGTAAATTTATTTGTTTGATGAAAAGAAGAATAACCTGCATCTGTTCCCAAATTCAATTTGAATTTCTTTTGAAATAAGCTATAACCCACACCACCGCGATTCGTAAGAATATTAAATA
>DASZUY010000121.1:0-6818 GCA_035547495.1 Parafilimonas sp.
ACAAAGTCCTCCAAAAGGTGTAATGGCACCGAGCCAGTTCATTTGATTATTGCCGATGCCTTTAAAGTAAGTGAGTAAGTACAAAGAGCCGCAGAATAAAATAATTCCTGCAATAAATAATCTTCCGCTCCATGTAATAAAGTTGCCGGGAAAATATTGCGCTAATATTCCAACCGCTAATAAAGCAAATACATGATAAAACTGGTAGCGAACAGATGTTTCAAAAATCTCTAAAGCATCTGAAGGTATTTTGCTTTTTAACGCGTGTGCTCCAAATGCGCCAAGTATTACAGATAGCGCACCGAGCAAAGCGGCTGCTACCAGGAAAGATTTATTCATTCAGAAATATTTTTAAAAAAGTTTCTTCAGCAATTTCATTTTGTTTCAGATGATATTTTGCTTGTGAATAAAAAGGAGAACGTTTGTTCAACATTTCAGAAAGAAAAGTATGCAGATTTTTATCAGGAATATTTGCGATCAAAGGGCGATGTGATTTTTCCGTCAGTAATCTTTTTTCAATTGTTTCTACCGGTTCATCAATCCATATCGTTGAACCGTTTGTATTCATCCAGTCCATATTATCATTAAAGCAGGGTGTGCCACCACCAACAGAAAGAATAAAATTATTTTTATCAGCAAAGCTTTTCAAAACTTCTGTTTCTTTGTTCCTGAAATACTCCTCTCCTTTTTCAGCGAAAATTTGGGCAATTGTTTTTTGTTCTGATCTTTCTATTTCATCATCCAAATGAAAAGATGGAATATTTAAAAGCTTTCCAAGTTTATCAGCCCAAAAACTTTTACCTGAACCCATTAAACCGAGAATAAAAATATTCATTAAAAAGCCTCCAAGCTTAAATTGTCAGCAATAACAAAAGAATGCGTTTGTAATAACACTTCAATTTGATGCCAAAAATTTTCAACAAAAAAACGTAATTCTTTTTTACGCAAATTGCCAACCCGAAGCCAAACAATTTTGGGGCATCTTTGATCAGATAAAAACCTGAAGTAAAAGTCAGTATCGTTTGTAACTATTACAAGGTCATTAATTAAAGCGTATTGCCAAATGTCGGAGTCTGAATATATTCCGTCTACTTTAAGCACATGATAAAAAGAAGGCGTATTCCACAATGGAAAATTATCAGGCAAGGTTTTCATCGATGAGAAATTGCATTAACCAACTGCTTTAAGCTGTTGAATTGTGACAGGCTTTTCAAGAATCATTGTTGTAAACTCTTTTGCAGTATGCAGGTCTTCTTTCGTCAGGCGTGAATAACCTTCCAGTACTTCTTCATCGCTGTCACCAGCAAACAAAAACTCCATAACTGTTTTTACAGTAATTCTTGTTCCTTTAAAAGTTGGCTTACCGTTACAAACGTCAGGATTTGACACAATGTTTTTGTACAGTACAGTTTCCATACGAGCAAAATACAAATAATTAATGATAAAGCGGGCGAATTGATAGTGAAATTAGAATTCTACTTAAACGCATTGAAACCCGTTACATCCATTCCTGTAATCAACAGATGCACATCATGCGTGCCTTCATAGGTAAGAACGCTTTCTAAATTCATCATGTGCCGCATAATGCTGTATTCGCCGGTAATGCCCATTCCGCCTAACATTGCTCTTGCATCTCTTGCAATGTTTGTTGCAATTTCACAACTATTGCGTTTAGCCATGCTCACTTGTGCAGGCGTTGCTCTTCCTTCATTCATTAAAACACCCAAGCGCCAAACAAGCAATTGCGCCTTTGTAATTTCAGTGATCATCTCCGCTAATTTTTTCTGCTGCAACTGAAATGCGCCAATTGGTTTATCAAACTGAACACGTTCTTTACTATAACGCAAAGCTGTATCATAACAATCCATTGCTGCACCTAATGCGCCCCACGAAATTCCATAACGCGCCTTCGTTAAACAACCCAACGGTCCTTTTAAACCCTTTACATTCGGAAAAATATTTTCTTTTGGTACACGTACATCATGAAACACTAGTTCACCGGTTGCACTTGCACGCAAGCTCCATTTGCCATGTGTTGTTGGCGTTGAAAAACCTTCCATGCCACGTTCAACAATCAAACCTTTTATTTCGCCTTGTTCATCTTTTGCCCACACCACTGCAACCTGTGCAAACGGCGCATTGCTGATCCACATTTTTGCGCCATTCAAAATAACATGATCACCGTCTTCTTTAAAGTTTGTGATCATGCCTGATGGATTGCTTCCAAAATCAGGCTCCGTTAATCCAAAACAGCCAAGCCATTCACCGCTGGCAAGTTTTGGTAAATATTTTTTTCGCTGCTCTTCACTTCCATAAGCATAAATGGGAAACATTACCAAACTGCCTTGTACACTTGCAGTTGATCGAACGCCGCTATCACCGCGTTCAAGTTCCTGCATCATCAATCCATAGCTTATATAATCTAAACCGCCGCCGCCATATTCATGCGGGATTGTTGGACCAAAGCAACCGAGTTCTCCCAATTGCTTTACAATAAATTCAGGAAATTCTGCACGCTGCGCATAATCTTCTATAATGGGAGAAATTTCTTTTTTTACATAACTGCGCACGGTTTCGCGAACCAGTTTTTGTTCCTCGGTAAGTAATTCATCAACTAAATAATAATCCGGAGATTGAAATACATCTGTTTTGGAAGCCATCGCTTATTTAATTTTAATTTTTAGAGCGCGGCAAAGGTAACAGTAAATTTTTGTTGAAGATGTTTAAGCAGGCGGAGCATCTGTTTTAGAAATAATTCTTAAATGCTCTATTGTAATCGGTTTTGTGATATAACCGCGAACGAGTTTATATTTTTTTGATTTTTCTGCATCTTCAATCGACAAACTGGAAGATGTTACATACACGGGAATATCAATTTTTAAACCGTGCGCCCATTTTTCAAACCACTTTAAAAATTCCCAGCCGCCCATTATATGCATATTTACATCAAGAAAAATCACCTGTGGAAGCGCAGCTTCATTCGCTATTAAATATTCTTTTGCCTGCAAGCCATTTGAACATGTGATCACCTCATTACAAAAATTACTTACACGCATGGTGCGCTGGTAAATTGTAACGGTTATTGTATCGTCATCAATAAATAAAACCTTGTCGAATGTACCCATACTGGTTATTTTTCTTCCACAGCTACAAGATCGTTCATATCGATATTTATTGGTAATGTGCCAATTTGCACGACAGCTCTTTTGCCGCGAATTTCCTTAACTTTTCCCACCTGATGGTTTTTTTTCATTTTTACTTTCGAACCTACTTCAATCGGCGTTTGTGTTTCTTTATATTTTGATTCGATTTTTTTCGCCAGCTTATTCACCGCATGCTGTTCTTTTCGCTTAAACAACAATTCCTGGATTTGTTTTATCACATCATTTTTATTCTCAGATTTCCTCCACTCCAGTACAATTTGCCGCAGCTTGCGTTCGATATCTTTTAAATAATTTATTCTTTCGTCAGTTACTTTATTCTTATGTTTCAGAACTTCAATTTGCTGACGGTGTTTTTCTTTATCGAGATCAACAGCCAACTGATTTTTGAGCTTTTCATTTTCAGACATTATTTTTTTCAGCTCTTGTTTCTCTTTATTCAATTGCTGCAGATCCTGCTCCGTTCTGTTTAATAATTTGTCCAAGCGAAAATGGTTTTCATCCACCAGTTTTTTTGCATTATTGATCAGATGTTTTGGCAATCCAATGCGCTCGGCAATAGCAAACGTGTATGAACTTCCCGGTTTGCCAATGTTTAATTTATACATCGGCAGAAGATGTTCTTCATCAAACATCATTGAACCATTTATTATGCCTGGCGTATGATTCGCCATTACTTTTAAATTAAGATAATGCGTGGTTACGATGCCGAATGCATGTTTGCGATTCAACTCATTCAAAATAACTTCAGCGAATGCACCACCAAGATTAGGATCGCTTCCGCTGCCTAATTCATCAATAAAAAATAAAGTTTTGCCATTTGCATTTTCAATAAAATATTTCATGTGCAGCAAATGCGATGAATAGGTGCTTAACTCAAATTCTATGCTTTGGGTATCGCCGATGTGAATAAAAAGTTGTTTGAAAATTCCAAATTCAGAATCGGGTTTTACAGGCACCAGCAAACCGCTTTGAATCATCAATTGGTTCAAGCCGATTGTTTTCATCGTCACTGTTTTGCCGCCTGCGTTCGGACCACTGATAACAAGTATTCTATTTTTTTCATCAAGCCTTAAAGAAACAGGCATTGTTTTTCTGCCCGACTGTTTGTTGTATAAAAACAACAGCGGATGATAAGCATCTTTTAAATCAACGATCGCAGTATCGGTTATGTTTGGATAATTGCCATTCATTTCAACAGCAAGCTTTGCTTTTGCTTCGATGAAATCATATTCGCCGGCAATGATCATCCAGTCATTCAACAAAGAACTATACACAGAAAGTGACGCCGTTAACGTGCGCAATATTTTTTGAATTTCTTTCTGCTCATCATTTTCCAAAGAGAAAACTTCATTGTTTAATTCAATTGTTTCTTCGGGTTCTATAAAAGCGGTTTTGCGGCTATCGCTTTCGCCGTGCAAAATTCCTTTCACCTGTCTTTTATATTCTGAAAAAACAGCAACCACTCTCCTGCCGTTGCTAAAGCTTTCTTCAATTTCTGCACTATGACCTGCACGATTTAAACGCGCAACAACTTTTTCAAAAGCGCGTCTTAATTCATTGCGTTTGCGAAAAAGATTTATCCTGATCTTTTGCAATTCATCGCTCGCATTATCTTTTATGTTGCCTGCATCATCAAATATTTCATCAATCATTTGTATGATTGATTTTTCATAGTAACTCGCGGCTGCAACTTTTGCCAAAGCGGCATACGCCAGTTTTTTTTCTGCATCAAACCAGCGAAATATTTTTTCAGTATTTACAGCAAGGTTGCGGATGTTCATAAAATCGGCAGGCTGCAAAACGCTACCTTCTATGCGCAATAGTTTTAATTGCCTTGAAAGGTTTAAACTAAAATTATTTGGGAATGGTTGCCCTTGCTCGCGCAGCAATTTGAATTCGTAAGATTGCTGTAATTGCAGTGTTATAAATTCTTTTTTTGTATGAATGCGCAGATTTGCGGACTTGCTTTTTGCATATTCAGTTTCGCAGTAAGATGTGAGGAGTGATTTTATTTTATCAAATTCAAATTGCAGCTCCGCGGATTCGGGATATAATTTCATTCAATACGATAAACTTGATTCAGGCAAAGATAATATTATACTATTGCCGCAATAGTCGCATTCTCAAAAGAGACAGAAACAACCCGTTAAAATTTATTTGGGTAAGGCGCTATTCAGAAAGGAAGTAAAATCAGTTTTTAATTGCGCTAAAGAAGGTTTGTTTATATAGATCATGTGACCGGTTTCGTAAAAAGTGAAATGCAGGTTCTGCCTGATATCTTTCTTTAAAAACATATGCGCCACCACATTCTCTGTTGCGAAGTAAGGGGTTGCCATATCGTAATATCCCTGCGCAATCCAAACTTTCAAAAAAGGGTTTTTTGTCATTGCATCGCGAAGTGTTTCTGCAACATTTAAATAACGGTCATCACTTAATGGCCAAGCGCCTACTCGACCAGTTAAAATCTCGTATGGCAAATCGCTGCTAAAGTTTAAATCACGTTTTATATAATCATTTACGGCCGCAGCAAAAGGACCGTAAACTGTTTTATCATAACTTGGATCGTATTCAAATTGTTCGCCTGCTTCATCGTAATCATAACCTGTAAAACGGCTGTCCAATCTTCCCACTGTTAAACCAGAATCACGCAACAATTCCTTATTAAATCTTCCCACATATAAACGCAAATTGGATTGCAAAATATAATCTTTTGATAAGCCTGTATACTGATGTATTTTATCGGCGATTTCATTTTTTTCTGCATCCGTAATGGCATCGCCTTTTAATAGTGCTGATGCATATTCATTCATAGAAAAATTCTCTACTTCTGCCAACAACGATTTTAAATCTGTGTATTGTGGAGATAATTTATGATGATACCACGCCGTCGCTGCAAATGTTGGCAATTGCAAAGGGAAAGGACGATCATTGCCGCGATCTGCTTCATCTGCACCGAAATCAAGAATAGCCGAAATTAAAATCACGCCATTTAAATACATGCCATAACGTTCCTGCAAATAATTGGCAACACCGGCTGAGCGCGTTGTGCCATAACTTTCACCGCCAATAAATTTTGGTGAACTCCATCTTTCATTTTTTGAAGTATATAAACGAATAAAATCGCCAACGAAACGCGTATCATTTTCAAAACCGGTAAACTCACTTTTATCTGAACCTCTTGCAGGTCTTGTAAACCCCGTCATCATTGGGTCAATAAAAACGATGTCTGTTTTATCGAGCCATGTTTCATTGTTGTCAACATAGGTAAAAGGCGGTTGCAGCATTTCTCCTTTATCACTCAACACCACTTTTTTCGGACCAATTGCGCCCATGTGCAGCCAAACAGAAGCTGAACCCGGACCGCCATTGTAGGCAAAAAGTATCGGTCTTTTAGAAACATCTTCGCCATCTTTTGTGTAGGCGATAAAAAACAGTTTTGCCTTTAATGAATCGTTCTCATCTTTCATCAACATAAAACCCGTGGTAGCAGTGTAATTAATTATTTCTCCATTTACTTTCAGTTGATGTTTGGTTATAACAATATTATCATCCTGCATGGTTTTATCCTGTGCATTCACTATTGAAATTAAAAAAACAGCAATCGCTGCAAATAAGATTTTCATGTTTGATGTGGTTTGTTTTGGCAAAGCTGAA
>DASZUY010000122.1:0-3105 GCA_035547495.1 Parafilimonas sp.
GGTGATATTGATTATACGATTACAGCGCCATCTAATTTAATTGTTGTTGGTTCAGGTGAAGTACAGAATCCATCGGAAGTTTACACACCATCTGTAATGAGCAAAATTGCCCAGGCGAAGAACAGTGATAAAACGGTAACAATTGTAAGCGCAAATGATTTAAGCGGCTCTTCTTATCACCCCAATAAACCAACGCTTACATGGCATTTTTTGTGTAAGCAAACAAGAGATGTTGCATGGGCTGCGTCGAAAGCATTTATTTGGGATGCTGCAAGAATAAATTTACCGAGCGGTAAAAAAGCATTGGCACAATCTGTTTATCCGGTAGAAAGTGCAGGCGACAGCGCATGGGGACGTTCAACAGAATTTGTAAAAGGTGCGATAGAATTATACTCAAAAGAATGGTTTGAATTCACTTATCCTTCTGCAACAAATGTTGCAGGTAGAGTTGCGGGAATGGAATATCCCGGTATTGTTTTTTGCGGATGGAAATCAAAAGAAGGTGGATTGTGGGGTGTAACCAATCATGAGTTTGGTCATAACTGGTTCCCGATGATCGTTGGTTCAAATGAAAGAAAATATCCGTGGATGGACGAAGGCTTCAACACTTATATAAATGGTGTTGACACAAAAGTTTTCAACAATGGAGAGTTTTACAGAAAGAGCGATGCAGAGCGCATGGCTAATTATATGTTCAGTAAAAATGCTGACCCGATATTAACGGTACCTGATGTAACACAGCCAAACTTTCTTGGTATTGCAGCATACTCAAAACCGGCTATGGGTTTGGATATTTTGCGTGATCATATTTTGGGTGAAGAAAGATTTGATTCAGCATTCAGAACTTATGTAGCGCGCTGGGCATTTAAACATCCAACACCGTACGACTTTTTCAGAACGATGGAAAATGTAGGTGGTGAAGATCTTTCATGGTTCTGGCGCGGATGGTTTTTTACAAATGATAAACTTGACCAGGGCGTTACAAAAATTGATTATGTTGATAACGATCCAACAAAAGGTGCAAACATTACTGTAGTTAATAATGAGCAAATTGTATTGCCTGTGCCTATATTAATTGAAATGGATAATGGCCAAAAAGATTCGCTTACATTACCTGTTGAAATATGGCAGCGCGGTGGAGAGTGGACATTTCATTATCCATCTACTTCACGCATAAAATCAGTTACTATTGATCCGAATCATGATTATCCGGATATCAATCCTTCAAACAACAAACTTAGCGGCGCGCCGGCGAAACCAGTACCGCAAGGCACAACAGCGAATGATGTTATTAATAAATATTTAGATGCAGTTGGCGGCACAGATAAAATTAAAGACATAAAAGATTTATCGTACACTGCAAAAGGAAATGTGCAGGGACAAGACATAACGTTTACACGTGAGTACAAGGCGCCCGGTAAAATGCTGATACTTGTTGCATTGCCCGGAATGAATGCAACGGCACAAAAACTTGTTGTAAATAATGACAGTGTATCTATGCAAAGCATGGGTAATACTGTTCCGGTAAATGATGCAATGAAAAAACGCTACCAGGAACAAGCTAATCCTTTTCCTGAAATGAATTTTAGTAATTCAGGTTATACATTGCAACTTGATCCCATGCTTACAAATATTGATGGTAAAGATGCGTACATGATTACCGTAACTTATCCTTCAGGCACTGTAGGTAAAAAATATTATGATGCAACAACGGGTTTAAAATTAAGAGATGAAACAACAACAGACCAGGGAACTACTTCTTACGATTTTAGCAATTATAAAAATGTAGATGGAATAATGTTGCCATTTACGCAAGTAGTTTCGCAAGGCGTTGATTTCACACTTAATGTTACTGATGCCAAAGTGAACAGTGGTTTAAAAGATGAAGATTTTAAATAATTGATTTCTTTAGATAGATAAGAGCGCACAGTGTTGTGCGCTCTTTTTATTTTAAATTACATATATTGTTTTCCTGAGAGAGTAATTATGTCTTTTTATAACACCATCACCATAGTAATCGTATTGGCGGCAATCTTCGGATACATAAATTATCGCTTTATAAAGCTGCCCAACACAATTGGTATAATGATCATGTCGCTTCTCACATCGCTCTTTCTTATTGCAACGAGCTGGATTCATCCATTGCTTTTTTACAAAAGTTTGCAGTTTATAAGCTCTGTAAATTTTTATAACCTATTAATGAAAGTAATGCTGAGTTTTTTATTGTTTGCAGGCTCCATTCACATAAACGCAGCAAGCTTAAAAAAGCAGGCAATACCTGTGCTTACGTTTTCAACTGTGGGCGTTATTCTTTCTACATTTATTGTTGGCGTTTTATTTTATTTAGCGGCATCAATATTTAAACTTCAAATAAGCTTTATAGAATGCCTGTTATTTGGCGCTTTAATTTCTCCAACAGATCCTATTGCAGTTTTAGGCATTTTAAGAGATGCACATATACCTCAATCATTAGAAATAAAAATAACAGGAGAATCTCTTTTTAACGATGGCGTTGCGGTGGTTGTTTTCATCAGCATATTTGATATTATGCAGGCGGGCGTAGAAAATGTTTCTGCTGTAAATGCTGTTATTCTTTTTATAAAAGAAGCATTTGGCGGTTTAGCATTTGGTGCGGTATTGGGTTACTTGGGTTTTGGTGTTTTAAGGTCCATTGATAATTACAAAGTTGAATCAATGATAACGCTTGCTATGGTTATGGGTGGTTATTTACTTGCAGATAAATTACATATTTCGGGTCCGTTAGCCATGGTGGTTGCAGGCATTATCACGGGAAACAAAAGCCGTAAAGATGGAATGAGTTATATTACGCGTGACTATATTGATAAATTATGGGAGATGATTGATGAGATTTTAAACGCTGTGTTGTTTTTGTTGATTGGATTACAAATGCTCTTAATACCTTTTAATGCACTTGTGTTATGGCTCGGCATAATAAGTATTTTTATTGTGCTTATTGCGCGGTATATTTCGGTTGCTATTCCTATAAATTTTCTTCTTTTTAAAACGCCGTTTGAAAAAAATTCAACTTCAATTTTAACATGGGGCGGATTGCGCGGCGGCATTTCAGTTGCGCTTGCACTTTCA
>DASZUY010000123.1:0-2817 GCA_035547495.1 Parafilimonas sp.
TTGAAACCATTAAAGCAAAAGATGTTGATGTAGCAATTTTTATATCAACACAAAGAAGAAAAGCAATTCATAAAGAGAAAAATGCAATTATAAAAGTGTTGCATGGTGAAGCAGAACAACAATCATACAACATCAATTCAAAAGATAAGAGAATTAACATTGGCAGAGAAAGTAAAGTAAATACAGCGGATGGATTTTATCGTGAAAATACGATTGCATTTCCAGACAGCAGTTCAAACAAAAGTAATAAATCAATTAGCCGACAGCATGCACACATCGAATGGGATGAAGATGCTTCTGCATTTTTTTTATATGCTGATGTAGGTGGCGTTCCGCCTTCAAACAAAATAAAAGTGAAAAGCAAAAATGGTGAAGAGAAAAGATTGCTCACAACAGAAATTGGTCATCACTTATTAAATGGCGACCAGATAATTTTGGGCGAATCCGCTTTGCTTGAATTTAATTATGCAGAATGATAATTTTGAAACGGTCAGACGCTTCAAAAGCGTCAGACCGATAACAAAACAATGAGTAAAATTTTTACAATAACATCAGGCTTGGAAAACATGGGCGCCTTAAAAACAGGTGGTCAGGGTTCGGTGTATAAAGGCAGGCGTGTTGGTGAAATTATTACGGCAATTAAATTAATGCCTACTCCTATTTACAGCGAATCGGCAGAAGATAAAAATTTTACACGCTTTCAAAGTGAGGTTGAGAAATTAAAAAAAGTAAATGAAGAACATAGTCCGAATGTTGTAAAAATTCTTAATTCAGGTATTACAGAAACAGGCAATTTTCCATTTATTGAAATGGAATTTATTGAAGGTCCTGATTTGGAAGAATTGCTGAAGCCGCCGCATCCATCCATTTTCACCATAAAAGAAACATTAAAAGTTGCAGAACAATTATCGAGCGCATTAGCACATTGCCATAAAGTAAATGTGAAGCACGGCGACATAAAAAGTAACAACGTAAAATTTAATGTAAACACGGGCAATTATGTGTTGCTTGATTTTGGTTTGGCGATAATGAGTGATGAAGAACGGCGCACGAGTTTGCGGCATGCAGGTGCAATTGAATTTATGGCGCCGGAACAAAATGAAGGCAGGATGTATTTTGAAACAGATGTGTACAGTTTTGGTGTGGTGTTGTTTGAATTGCTTGCGGGCACTGTTCCTTTTCCATTGCTTGATAAAGGTGAAACGGCGCGCAATGAAGTAATGCTCGCACACATGGAAACGCCGCCGCCAAATATTTTTACGTTGCGCGGAAAAGCATTACCGGAAAGTTGGAGCGATGAAATGAAAGAAGCGGAAATGCAAATTCCGGAGTGGATGTTTACAATGATCTATCGCTGTCTTGAAAAAAAACCGGAAGCGCGTTTTGCAAGCGGCATGGCATTGAATGAATTTATTTCCCGCAACAGTTTGTGGACAGCAGCAAAAACTTCAAGCCCTGAACAAGTAAAATTGTTACAGGAAGAAAACCAAAGGTTGCTGCAACAAAATCGTGATTTGCAAAATGAGTTAGCGCAGTTTAAAAAATCAAACAGAAGAAATGGAAACGCGCAAACTGTTTTTACAGATTTAAATTCTGGCAGCTCCGTTGCTGTTCAGCCAAAAAAGAAATTTTCTGCGCTTAAAACTTTCTTCTGGATTTTGTTGGGCGTTTTTGTACTTGCTGTTTTTGGTTATGCTATTATGAATTTTTCGGAGCAGAAAAAGATTGCTTCTAATCAACATACAACAAAAATTATTGCTGATACAATAAACGCAATAACGGAACAAGCACAGGCAGACATCGACAACCAATTACAGAACGCGAAAAATTTACTCGCTGAAAATAAGAAAGATGAAGCGCTGACAATTTATGCGCAATTATCACAACAAAATATTCCGCAGGCAATGTTTCAATATGCAAACCTTGCATTGCAAAACAAGAACAGCGATCTCGATTGTGCACAGGCATTTAATCTACTAACAATGGCAAGTGATAAAGATTATCTCCCGGCTAAAACAACGTTGGGCTTTTTATATGCGTTTGCCGATGATGATAATTTAATGAAGGAACACAACTATTTTGTTCGTTGCAGCTTTTCAAAAAATGCATATAAAGGCGCACAACTTTTAACTGAAGCAACTTTGGAAGGAGATTTTACGGCGGCTTATTGGCTGAGTAAAATGAATAGTGCTGAAAAGTAAAATAAACCTCATCCCAACCCTTCTCCAAAAGAGAAGGGCAAGAACCATTTCGATTAAATATTACCTTTTATGTAAACGAGCAAAAGTCCTCTCCTTTGGAGAAGATTTAGGTGAGGTCATCAAATTATTTCTTTCAATTTTTCAACAACTGTATCCACTTCTTCTTTTGTATTATTTTTACTAAACGAAAAGCGAACGGTTACGCAATCACTGTTTGGATTGATTGCATTAATAACATGGCTGCCAACATTTGCGCCACTGGTACATGCGCTGCCACCACTTGCACAAATATTATTGATATCAAGATTAAATAAAATCAATTCGCTTTTTTCTGTCTTCGGAAAATTTACGCTGAGCACTGTATATAAACTACAACCTTTTACATCACCATTAAAACTTACATCGTTAATATTCTCTTGCAATTTTTCGAACATGTAATTTTTTAAATCGCTGATGTATGCTTTATCTGCTTCATAGTTCTTTGTTGCAATCTCCAATGCTTTTGCAAAGCCAACAATACCATAAATATTTTCTGTGCCGGCACGCATATTTCTTTCCTGCGAACCGCCCTGTATAAACGGATGTATTTTAATTTTTTCACTGATGTAAATAATGC
>DASZUY010000124.1:0-4328 GCA_035547495.1 Parafilimonas sp.
AAATTTCAAAAATAGGCGGCAATGCAAATTTTCCGGCGATCCACATTCCTATATAGGCACCAACAAAACCTACAATTATAGAAACAAGACATCCACCCAAATCGTAACCTGCAATGGCTTGACCGATGCCGCCGCAAACAGCAGCGATTAGTAATAATATTAAAAATCCGATGAGTGTCATAGCTGTAATTTTCACTAAAAATAAAAATTTCCAGTTTAATCGCAGCTGTGAAATGCTAGTGCTGCTAATTATTTTCCTGTTGTTTTACAAACTGAACGTTTGCCAATATTTTTACAGTGTTATCTAATAACAAACCACCTGTTTCTGTAACTGCGCCAAAGCTCACTCCAAAATCCTGGCGATTTATTTTCCCGGTAACAGAAAAACCTGCACGGCGGTTACCCCACGGATCTTTTGTAATACCACCCATCTCAACATTCAAAGAAATATTCTTGCTTACACCGCGAATAGTAAGTACACCATTAACTTTATACGCTTCTTCATTTATTTTTTCAACTTCATTGCTTTCAAAGCTTAATTGCGGATGGTTAACTGCATCAAAAAAATCAGCGTTCTTTAAATGCGTATCCCGCTGTTCGTTGTTTGTTGAGATAGAATTAATATCTGCTGTAAAATAAATTTTTGCAGTTTCAAAATCTTCATCATCTGTTTCAACCGAGCCGCTGAAAGAATTGAATTGTCCTGTTACATTTGAGATCATCAAATGTTTTACTTTAAACTGTACTTCTGAGTGAGAAGCATCGAGCACCCATTTTACTTTTTGCGCTATTGCTGTTTCCTGCATATAGATGTTTTTAATTTTTGTTTGATAATGCAAATTTACTACATTCGCTATACAAAAGTAAGCGCTATACAAATAGATAGCGCTATACTTAAGTATAGTAACTAAATATCATGGCAAAGCCAAAGGAACGCACACACGGTACATGCACGCAAATGATACTCCCGGTTAGAGATGCATTGGATATACTAAGCGGCAAATGGAAATTACCTATCATTATTTCATTGTCTTTCGGTAATAAACGGTTTAAGCAAATAGCAAAAGAGATTCCCGGCATTACAGACAAAATGCTTTCTAAAGAATTGCGTGATCTTGAAATGAACCAGCTTGTTAAGCGCACGGTTTACGATGCTATTCCTGTTGTAGTTGAATATTCAATGACGCCGTATGGAAAATCGCTTGAAAAAGTAATTGCCGAATTAGGCAAATGGGGAATGCAGCATCGCAAAAGAATTATCGGCAAAGCAAAATAAGCCCACATTCTTTAAAGCTAACTTCCCTCCAAAACAATTTTTAAATTCTGCAAACCGGAATCAATTTGCTTGCCCAACATATTTCTGAACATCGGCATAAATAAAGACATTGGAAATTTTGTTTCGCCCCGAAACGTCCAGGTAACAGATGTTGTATTTTCATCAATCTTATTTAATAAAAAACTTGATTGTGCAGTATTCTGCATTGGTCTTTTAAATCTCAGTTCATAATCAATCTTACTTCCTTCATCAATATTAATTATCTCCTGCTCGCCTGCTCCAACGTTTTTGTCCTTGCTGTCCCAGGCATACTTAAAACCTTTCGTGCCATCAACACCTGTGTAAGTTTTTTCCATGTTTGGATCTTTCATATTCCAAACGCTGAAGTTCTCCTGGTTTTTGGTTTGTTTAAGATAATTAAAAACGTCGTTTATATTTTTATTGATTGAAACATTCTTTTCAATCTTCATTTCTTTTGCCATACAACTTTTTGATTTCTTTAATTCCATTTTAAAGATAAGACTTAGTTATCAGGAAGATTCTTTTCTTTAAAACACTTGCTTCATTATCTTGTACCAAATCTGCCTGCATATGATGCCATCCTTTTTCCAGTCAATCTTATTTTTAATAATTGGCATTAGTGTAATAATTCTGCTCACTGTAAAATTTCGCGTGCATGCATTTTTTGCTTTAATGATCGCATGTTTTGTTACAGGTATTGGCGTTCAAATGCAGGTGCCTGCAATTCTTGAAGCAATGAAAGATGGCTTCGGTAACATCATGCGTTCGCTGGGTTTTATTATTGTACTTGGTACAACGCTCGGTGTATTGCTTGAACATACAGGCAGCACAAAGGTGATGGCTTTATTCATTCTTAAAAAAACGGGCGATCGCAATGCCGCACTTGCCATGAGCATAACAGGCTTCATTGTTGGTCTTCCTATATTTTGCGATTCAGGATATATTGTACTAAGTGGTTTGAACAAATCGCTTGCAAAACGAACCGGTATTTCCATTGCAATAACAAGTACATCACTTGCCACTGGTTTGTATGCTATACATTGTTTAATCCCTCCGCATCCCGGTGCAGCAGCTGCAACTAGTGTTATTGGTGTTGATATAGGAAAGGTGATGATCACTGGAATTATTGTCGCACTTCCTGCAATGCTTACGGGTTTTTTTTGGTCGAAGTATGCAGGCAAAAAATTTTTTATTAAGGTTGAAGAAGAAGCGTTATTGCCAGATGCACAAAAACATTTGCCATCAACATTGCAATCTTTTTTACCTGTAATTGTTCCTGTTATTTTGATCGCAGTAAAATCTTTAATGTCTGTTGAAACCAATTCCGGAATTATCACTAATATCTTTTTTATTCTTGGTGATCCGGTGATTGCATTAGCAATTGGTGTGATACTCGCATTTACATGCAGCAGGCATTGGAACAAAATCTTAGTGGGCAAATTGCTTACTGAAAGTGTAGAAAAAGCAGGAAGCATTTTGGTGATCATTGGTGCCGGCGGTGCGTTTGGTGCTGTGCTTACTGCAACCAAATTAAGTGAACATTTCAGTAACATAAGTGCTCTTGGCAGTATTGGAATATTTTTTCCCTTTCTTGTTACTGCTGCGCTTAAAACGGCACAAGGTTCATCAACGGTTGCAATAATTACGGCAGCTTCAATTATTCAACCTTTACTGCAACCATTACATTTAGACAGCGATTGGGGAAAGTTGTTATGTGTTTTGTCGATGGGCGCAGGCTCAATGACTTTGTCACACGTAAATGATGCTTATTTCTGGGTGATAGGAAAATTCTCCGGTTTAGACATGCGCACCATGCTGAAAGTATATTCAGTTGCAACATTGCTGATGGGTTTAGTATCAATACTTGTAATTTATTTATTATCGCTTTTGCTTTTGTAGTATGAACATTTTAATTGGGCCAAATAGTTTTAAAAACAGTCTTGATGCTGCATCATGCGCAAAAGCAATTCAGCAGGGATTGCTACAAAGCAAATTAAAATGCACCTGTACTTGTTTTCCTGTTGGTGATGGCGGTGATGGAACTGCAGCATTGCTTATTAAAAAATGGAATGCAAGAAAAATTTTTGTTGATGTACATGATCCACTACAAAGAATCATCCAATCATCATTTGGTTTTATTGATGAAAACAAAACTGCGATAATAGAAATGGCAGATGCATCAGGAATAAAATTGCTGAAGAAAGATGAACTTGATCCTTTGCATGCAAACAGTTTTGGAACAGGTGAAATGATAAAGCAAGCTTTAAACATCGGCGCAAAAAAAATTATTATGTGTATTGGCGGAAGTGCAACTGTTGATGGTGGCAGCGCAATATTACAAGCGTTAGGTTTTCGTTTTTTAGATAATGATAAAAATGAAATAAAAAATTTACCAACTGACTTAGTACATCTTTCAACCATTGAGATTGCAAATGCAGATAAAAGAATTTTTGATTGCGAGTTTATTATTCTTTGCGATGTTGAAAATTATTTATTGGGAATAAATGGAGCGGCGCAAATTTTTGGCCCACAAAAAGGTGCCAAACCAAGAGATGTTTTAATGTTAGAAGCATCATTAAAAAAATTCAGCGATGTAAGCATGCAGCAAACCGGCATTGATATGAATGAATTGAAACATGGTGGCGCAGCAGGTGGCGTTGCAGCAGGTTTGCATGTTTGGTTAAAAGCAAAACTTGTAAGTGGCATTGATTATTTTCTCGATGCAACAAATTTTGATGAAGCATTGCAACAAACTGATTTATTAATTACCGGTGAAGGGAGTATTGATACGCAAACATTAGATGGTAAGGCGCCGTACGGTGTTGCAAAAAAGGCGAAAGAAAAAAATATCAAGGTTATTGGTCTTGCCGGAAAAATACCATTAAAAGCAAATGCGGAATTAACTAAATATTTTGATGTATTGTTATCTATCAATAATGAAACCAGCTTGGAAGAATCAATATTGCACACAAAAGAAAACCTTACAAGAACTGCAAAGGCTTTAGGCGATTTGCTATCGCTTCAAACGGTA
>DASZUY010000125.1:0-4421 GCA_035547495.1 Parafilimonas sp.
AAAAAAGAAGACATCGAAATTGTAAAAACAGTATTGCAAAAAGTATATGATAACTTAAATGGCAGCTCCAATTAATTCACTCAATAAAAATAAACAGTATGGAAACTGTACAAAATAAAACCGTATTAAAAGGTGGGGAATGGCTGATAAAAGAAAGTGATGCTGATGCAACTTTCATTCGCGAAGATTTTAATGAAGAGCAGCAAATGATTTTTGATATGTGCCGGCAGTTTATAAAAACGGAAGTGCTTCCCATTCTTGACCGCATTGATAGTCTTGAACCTGGTTTAATGCGTTCGTTGCTTACAAAAGCAGGTGAGCAAGGTTTATTGAGTACATCTTTTCCTGAAGAATATGGCGGGCTTGCAAAAGATTTTGTTACGTCAACAATTGTGAATGAAGGTTTGGGTGATGGTTTTTCTTTTTCTGTTGCCATTGCTGCGCATACCGGCATTGGCTCTTTGCCTATTTTATATTTTGGAACCGAAGCGCAAAAACAAAAATATATTCCAAAGCTTGCAAGCGGTGAATGGATCGGCTCTTATGGTTTGACGGAACCAAACAGTGGCAGCGACGCGTTGGGTGCAAAGACAACAGCGCGTTTAAGTGATGATGGAAAATATTATTTATTGAACGGACAAAAATGCTGGATAACAAATGGTGGCTTTGCTGATGTATATACGGTGTTTGCAAAAATAGATGGAGATAAGTTTACAGGCTTTATTGTTGAACGCGGTTTTGAAGGGTTTACGCAGGGACCTGAAGAACATAAAATGGGTATCAAAGGTTCATCAACTGTACAATTATATTTCCAGGATTGCAAAGTGCCTGTTGAAAATTTGTTGGGTGAAATTGGAAAAGGACATCTCATCGCATTTAATATTTTAAATATTGGCAGATTGAAATTGTGTGCTGCAACAAGCCAGGGCGCAAAGAGTGCATTGAATATGTCGATTGAATATGCAACAACACGCGAGCAGTTCAAACAACCCATTTCAAATTTCGGTGCAATAAAAGAAAAGCTTGCAGATATGGCGATTCGTTTGTGGGCTTGTGAAAGTGCACTATACAGAACGTCCGCATGGATTGAAGAAAAAGAACAAGAACTATCATCAAAAGGAAAAACACATACGGAGGCTTTGCTTGGCGCTGCGGAAGAATATGCAATTGAATGTGCAATCTTAAAAGTTTTTGGAAGTGAGTTGTTAGATTTTGTTGCAGATGAAGGCGTGCAAATTCATGGTGGTAATGGTTTTAGTGATGAGTATTTGATCTCAAAAGTTTATCGCGATAGCCGCATCAATAGAATTTATGAAGGCACGAATGAGATAAATCGTTTACTGATTTTGGATATGACTTTAAAACGTGCAATGAAAGGAAGACTCGATTTAATGTCACCGGCAATGGCTGTATCGCAGGAGTTGGTAAGCATTCCTGATTTTGGTGAAACAGATGAAAGCTTTTTATCTGAAGAAAAGAAATACGTACAAAATTTTAAGAAAGCAATTCTGCTTGTTGCTGGCGCTGCCGTTCAAAAGCTAATGATGAATCTTGATAAAGAGCAGGAAATATTGATGCACATTGCTGATATGGCAATTGATGCCTTTCATGCGGAAAGTTGTTTGCTGCGTTGTTTAAAACTTGCTGAAAGATCGGGAGAACAAAACGTATCTATCCAGGCGGATATTACACGCTGTTATATTTATGATGCGGCAGATCGCATCAACAAAAAAGCTAAAGATGCATTGAATGCTTTTGCGGATGGAGATGAATTAAGAATGATGAATATTGGTATCAAGCGCTTTACTAAGGTGCAGCCATACAATAGTAAAAATGCAAAAAGAAGAATTGCAGAAAAATTAATCGGTGATAAGGCATTCACGCTTTAATTACCTGCAATTTTTACACACACCGTTTACCAAAACATTCACCTGCTCAACAGAAAAACCTTTCGGAATATTTATTGAAGGAATTTGTGTGTGCTCAAGACAATAAGTTGTTCCGCATTTATCGCAAATGAAATGCACATGATCATCGTGATGATGACCTTCGCCGCATTCTTCTTTGCATAGCGCATACATGATCGAATTATCAGCAGTAGGAATAGTGTGAATGATTCCTTTATCAACAAAAGTTTGCAGCGTTCTGTAAATGGTGACGCGATCAAAATTTTTTCCGCTCAGCGTTTCTATATCTGCATGCGAAAGCGCTTTATTGTTTTTTTGAAAGAAGGATAAAATTTTTAAACGGTTATCCGTTACACTTAGCTGATTTTGCTTTAGTATGTTTACAATTTCTTCGCTCATATTATTGTGCAAACGATGTTCCGCCTGTAGTTGTTGAAGGTGGTTCAGTTTCCTTTAAAAGGCTACGAATATTTTGTTCCATCAATTTTAGTTCATCCGGTTTTAACGCATCGTAAACCTGCCCGCGTACATTTCCAAATTTGTCTACAAGCGCAACAAATTGTGAGTGCAAAAACTGGTCGTTTATGTTTCCAACATTGTTGTTCGGATCATCAATTAAATAATTATTTCTTGCCGCGAGATATAAGCTGTCTTTTCTGCCTGTTAAGAAAACCCATTTGCGTGTATCTACTTTCATTGAATCTGCATAATGGCGCAAACGTGCAGCAGAATCTGTTTCAGGATCGCAGGTGTGCGAAACGATCATAAAGTTTGGATCATTTTTAAACTCATCATAAATTGTTTTCAGATTATTATTCATGATGGGGCAAACACCATGACAGGAAGTGAAAAAGAAATTTACCGCGCAAACTTTTCCGCTCATATCTTTTTCCGTAAATGGTTTCTTGTCTTGCGTAATAAATGAAAAGGGTCTCACATAACTTATGATTGGCGATTTAGACTTCCAGTTTGTTGTTCCTGCAAACACCGCCACAAGAAAAACGCCCACTAGTAGTACAAAAAAACCTCCATAGAGAAATACTTTCTTACGCATGTAGCAAAGGTATAAAAGCAGCGAAATAAATAATTGTTAACTAAAATAATTTTGCAACAATGTTGCAAACTACTAAGTTTGCGTTTATGAGGCAATTTATAAGAAAGCTTGATGCAGATACGTTGGGAATAGTTACTTCCGTTGCGTGTGCGATACACTGCGCCGTCTTGCCTTTATTTTTAAGCAGTCTTCCTTTATTCGGTTTGGAAATTTTGCACAGTAAAGTGTTTGAATATTCAATGATTGGTCTTGCTGCAGTAGTTGGTTGTTATGCGTTATATCACGGCTTCAAAAAACATCATCATAAAAAATTACCATTGCTTGTTTTTATAGCCGGACTTTCATTTTTGATTTTAAAAGAAGTTTTTATTTCAGTTGAATTACTCTTATTAATTCCTGCTGCAGCCTTAATTATCAGCGCACATTTTATAAACTTCAGGTTTTGCAGGCTGGCAAATCATTGTCATATTAATGATTGCAATCACGATGAATTGTTAAGTTGAAAATCATTTTATTTTTCTTTTCTAACTTCACTCCTTCTGGCATAATATTTACTTAAGGGTGTAAAATAAAAAATTACTTTTTATTAGCGTGTGCTTGCTTTTCTTTATTTGCATGCAGCAGAAAAACGGTTCCTTCAAAGGGCACGAACGGAACAATTGTTAATGGCAACAATTCTTCAGCAACAACAATCAATAACAATACTAATAACAGTATAACAAATGAGCCGGCAAATAATGTAACAGATACTACATCAGCAGTAAACAACGCGAATGCCGTTTCCTTTATGGTTATTACAGATGGATATGGAAGAATTATTACACAAAAAGATTCTTTGCCAACAAACGCAAACGTGCAGTATAACCAGTTTGAGCTTTCCAAAGGATTTTCTGCACAGCAACTAAGTAATCTTAAAGCGCGTTATAAAACTATTCCGCCAAGGGTTTTGTATGTTGATCCTTCGCAACAAATAAATTCTGTTCGCGGCACATATTACATACTTGGAAAAAAATTCTGGTATTGGAAAAAGAAAGATGGTTTATTCTATCTTGATGAAAAGTATTATTTGTAAAAAAGTGTATAATGTCCTCGTACTAAACGCCAGCCTGTTAATGTTTTGTTGATATAGAATGAAGGCGCAATCCTGCCCATAGTTGCGAATATTAGCTATTTTAGTGCAAATTTTTGTATTGGCTCACCAGGACTCTGACATACTTTTTGGATTAAAATCGGGCTATAAACAACGTAGCGAATACGAGAAGATTCTCTACAATCAATACGCTTATTTTATTGATGAAGGTTGCCGCAAGCAAAACATAAGTTACGACGACAGCTTCAGCGCATACAGCGATGCGGTTTTATCAGCTATACATAACATAACCAGTGATCATTTCGACGGACGTTCATCTATAAAAACTTACCTCTACCAGATTTTTTTTAATAAATGTATTGACCTTGTT
>DASZUY010000126.1:0-2008 GCA_035547495.1 Parafilimonas sp.
TTTACGTTTTCGCAACAATTAGGTGTTTATATTTTTAAGCAAACTAAAACGTACGACACGCAATATCAAAACCTGTTTCATACTATTTATCATCGCTGGGGGTTGAATTATAAATTAAACGATCACTGGTATGCAGGTATAATGCTGCTTGCACATAACCAGATTGCAGATTTTATTGATGCGAGAATTACTTACAGGATAAAATAATTAACTGCTTTCATTTTCAGGATAAACAATACCCAACTGTTCACGCACTGAATCCATAATTTTTACTACATCAAGACTTGCACTATGCGGTACAATATCGCTTTCAATTCTTTTTTCATTTAAACATTTTATTACTTCTTCCACTTCGTATTGAAAGCCTCTGCCCGGCCATGAAGGAATATGTTTGAATGATGATTCGTTATTGATGATCACTTCAATTTTTTCAGGCGTTTCTGTCCACGGTTTTTTTATACGGATGGTTCCATCGCTTCCATAAATCCATGCGCTGCCTTCTGTTTGTGTAACGATGGATGATTCAAGCAATGCGAAATTTCCATTTTTGTATTTCAGCATCACGCCACAGGTTTCATCAATGTGTTGCTCTGTTAGTTTGCCTGCAGCAAAAATTTCATCAGGATTTCCTAATAAAAAATAACTTAGATAAATTGTATAAACACCCACATCCAACAAAGAACCGCCGCCTAATTCAGGGTTAAAGAAACGATTGTTCTTATCTTTTTCTGCGATAAAGCTCATGTCTGCATGCAGGTGCAATACTTTACCAATTGTGTTTGATTGAATGATCTGAAATAAAAATTGAAAGCTGGGTAAAAAGCGCGTCCACATTCCTTCCAATAAAAAAGTATTATTCTTTTTTGATGAATCTGTCAATTCTGAAACCTGTTGCGAATTTATCGCCAACGGCTTTTCACACAACACCGGAATTTTATTTTCAAGACAAACCAATGCCTGCTGGTGATGCAATGGATGCGGCGTTGCAATGTAAACCGCATCGGGCTTTTCATTTATAAATTCTTCTATATTGTTTGCTGCGCAGGAGCAATTGTATTTTTCTACAAATGCTTTGGTATGTTCTGGTTTGTTACCCAACACTGGTCCAACAGTGCATTTCTTAGTTTCAACATATTGTAAATCGTTAGCAAAATCGTGTGCGATATTTCCAGGTCCGATACTTCCCCACTTCATAATTATTTAATTTTTTCCAAAGCTGTTTCCTTCATCCATATGCTTATGCTGCCTGCTTTTACTGAAAAGAAAGCAACGCCTTCATCGTTTGTGGTAACAGCATCTTGAAAGCTTTCTGTTACATCAACAAAAGTTTTACCACCGTTATGTTTTCCGAGATTAATTTCTTTGAAGCCGTCTTCACCGTTTGAAAGTACCACTGCGAAACCTGAATCTTTATTTTCTTCAGTACCTCTGATACACCATGCAACAACGTTTGGATGATCGAAATAGTCAACCTGCTCCCCTTCTAAAAACTGTTGCCGTATTTTAAGCATTTTATATAAATGCGGAACCGGTGCAAGCTCAATTGTGTTTTCGCCATGTGTATATTTTGCGCCGTAATAGCTGGCATAAAAAACACAGGGAATACCTTGCTGTCTTAAAAGCGTTAAAGCGTTTGCGTGTGGCTTAAACCAGTAATCAACAAAAGACTCAAGCGACTGTGTGGGTTGTGTGTCGTGATTGTCAACAAATGTAATGGCTGATTGCGGGCGTGATTGTACCAATGTGCCATCAAATATGGTACTTAAATTAAAATCCTTGCCTCGTTTGGAAGCATCGAAAAATTTATGATGCAACGGTACATCGAATAGCTGAACACGCTCTTCCATTACATCAAGGTATTCGTGCAGAAAATTTAAGTCTGAACTCCAGTATTCGGCAATAGTAAAAAATTTCTTTTTGAAGGTAGCATTCAGATAATCGAGCCACTCTTTATAAAAGTCCGGCGAGATGTGCTTTACTGCATCAAGCCGAAAGCTGTCTACACCCG
>DASZUY010000127.1:0-19511 GCA_035547495.1 Parafilimonas sp.
TAAAGCGTGTTTTTCTTTTTGTAAAACCCTACCGCTGGCGATTTATAATAAGTGTAATTCTTGCCGTTGTTCTTTCTGCTTTTACGCCGGTTCGCCCTTTTTTAATACAAGTTACGGTTGATAAAGCAACTGGTAAAACAGTTCACACTCCGTGGATCATTCAAATGCTGTTTCCGCATTGGCAATTAAACAATGCATGGCAATTTGTAATTGCCGTAACCGTTTTCCAGGTAGTTTTTATTTTTATTGAAACAGCAGCAAGATTTTATTTCAGTTTTATTACATCGTGGATGGGGCAAAGTGTTGTACGGGATATGCGTACTGCAGTGTATAAAAAAATTCTTTCGCTCAATCTTAAACAATTTGATACAACACCCATTGGTACTTTAACTACGCGTACTATTAATGATATTGAAAGCATAAACGATATTTTTTCAGATGGATTAATACCCATTTTTGCAGACCTGCTTTCAATTATTGTTGTACTGGTTGTAATGTTTGTAACCGATTGGCGGCTTACATTAATTGCACTGATACCTTTTCCATTTTTAATTCTTGCAACCTATTATTTTAAGAACAGTGTAAACAAAAGTTTTATACAAGTACGTAATGCAGTGGCTGCATTAAATGCGTTTGTACAAGAGCGAATTACAGGTATGCAAATTGTGCAGGCATTTGCAGCGGAAGAACGCGAGTTGGAAAATTTTAAAAAAATAAACAGGCATCACCGCAATGCAAACATTCGCGCCATTTTTGCCTATTCTATTTTTTTCCCGATTGTTGAAATTGTGCTTGCTGTTTCTACAGGCTTATTGGTTTGGTGGTTGGCAAGTAAAGCTGCAACAAACCCAATTGCTAATAAAGATTTGGCTGGCGAATTGGTGGCGTTTATTCTTTATTTAAATCTCATCTTTCGCCCTTTACGCGTAATTGCAGATAAATTTAATGTGATACAGATGGGTGTTGTTGCGGCGGAACGCGTGTTCAGAGTGCTTGACAATAATGATGTGTTGCCACCATCCGTTGAAAATTATTCTCCTGAAAAACGATTACAAGGCAGGGTTGAGTTTGATAAAGTTTGGTTTGCTTACAACGAAGAAAATTATGTGTTGAAGGATATTAGCTTTATTGTTCAACCGGGAGAAACAGTAGCCATTGTTGGTCATACAGGAAGCGGAAAAACTTCTATCATTAGTTTACTGAATCGCTTATATCAAATTAAAAAAGGCTCAATCAAGATCGATGATGTTGAAATTGAAAAATATAATGTTGATACACTCAGAAAAAATATTGCAGTTGTATTACAGGATGTATTCCTGTTTTCGGGTTCGATAATGGATAATATTACACTGCATAATAAAGAAATAAATAAAGACGAAGTGATTGAAGCAGCCAAGCTGATAGATGTACATGATTTTATAATGCAGTTACCCGGCAATTATGATTATAACGTAATGGAAAGAGGGAATACACTAAGCCTTGGTCAACGACAACTGATATCTTTTATCCGCGCAATTCTTTCCAATCCCGCCGTATTAATTTTAGATGAAGCAACTTCTTCTATCGATTCCGAAAGCGAGCAGTTAATTCAGCATGCAATTGATACTTTAATAGAAGGAAGAACGGCGATTGTAATTGCGCATCGTTTATCCACCATTCGCAAAGCAGATAAAATAATTGTGCTGGATAAAGGTGAGATAAAAGAAGCGGGTACACATGAAGCGCTATTGGCGCTAAACGGCTTTTATGCAAAATTGCATAGCATGCAATTTGAAAAAAAGAAAGCTGTTAGTGTATAAATACAGGCAAAAAAGTTAATCAGCACAAACAAAATTGTAATCTCTTTTTCTTTTCCAATATCGTTTCATTAATTAAGCTCATCCCTGTATATTTGCGCAAAATTTAGGGGCCTTTTATGACCTTCAAAAGCTTAAAATCTTTACTGGTAGCGGGTTTCAGCGTTTTTTCACTTCTTTTTACGGTTTCTTCATTTTCGCAGGATCAGATGCCTGAAACTGAGAAAAGCACGAAACAGGAAGAGAAAAAGGGTTTTGATGCCAGCGAAGTAATTTTTGGCCATGTGTTGGATGCGCATGAATTTCATTTTCTTTCATACGAAGGCAGCGATGGTAAAGAACACGAGGCAACTATTCCGCTTCCTGTAATATTATATTCACCCCAGAGGGGATTTTCTGTTTTTATGTTTTCTAAATTCAATCATGGTGAAACAAATTACGATGGTTATGATTTACTAAACAATCAGAAAATTGTTGCACAAAATCTCGACGCGACTAAATATACAAACGATCAAATTGTTGCGGTTGATGCAAATGGCAATATTGATCCAGCTGTAAAAGTGTACGACTTCTCACTTACCCGCAACGTAGTGCAAATGATCATTGCACTTACATTACTTGTATGGGTTATGCTTTCCATTGCTAACCGGTATAAAAAAGGGCAGGGAATAACTTCTGCACCAAAGGGCGCGCAAAGTTTATTAGAACCCGTAATACTTTTTGTACAAGATGATGTTGCAAAACCAAACCTTGGTCATAAATATCAGAAATACCTCCCCTATTTATTAACTATATTCTTCTTCATTCTTATAAATAATTTAGTGGGCTTAATTCCCGGTACTGCAAACGTAACCGGAAATATTGCATTCACTTTTGTATTGGCAATTATTTCATTTATAGTGATAATGTTCAGTACAAAATCGCATTACTGGATGCATATTATATGGCCTCCGGGCGTGCCCTTTGCGGTAAAATTTATTTTGATCCCGGTAGAAATATTGGGCATATTTACCAAGCCGGTTGCCTTAATGATACGATTGTTTGCAAACATGATAGCGGGACACATCATTATTATTTGTCTTATTTCACTCATATTTATTTTCGGTGCTATTAGTGCGGGAGTGGGTTGGGGCTTTTCACCGGTATCAATAGCGTTTACAATATTTATTTATTTTATTGAATTATTAGTTGCTTTTTTGCAGGCTTATATTTTTACAGCACTAACAGCAGTATTTATAGGTCAGGCTTTCGAAGGCAGTCATGATGATGCAGACCATCATGAAGACGCAGTAATCGTTTAATTTTTAATCAATATAAAAGTATAATTATGGATTTAATGAATGTTATGTTGGATGCTACGGCAAATGCCGGTGGTGCTATTGGCTCAGGTTTGGCGGCCATAGGTGCAGGTATCGGTATTGGTCAGATTGGTAAAGGCGCAGTAGAAGCTATTGCCCGCCAACCTGAAGCTTCAAATGATATCCGCGCAAATATGATTCTTACTGCCGCATTGGTAGAAGGTGTTGCATTGTTCGGCGTTATCGTTGGTATCCTTGCAATGTTTATAAAATAAAAAGCCCTAAATCCCTAAAGGGACTTTTAGGAATCGTAAATTTTCATTACGTGTTCATTTGTATGAACAGCATACAATTTTTTAAAACATTTAAAGCACTCCCTTTAGGGAGCCGGAGGGTAAAATGCAATTACTTACACCAGGTTTGGGTTTAATAATATGGACGCTGCTTGCGTTTATCGTGGTGTTTCTTATTCTCAGAAAATTTGCATGGCCTGCAATATTAGGAGGATTGAAAAAACGCGAAGAAACCATTGCTGAATCGCTTGCTTCTGCTGAAAGAATTAAGGCAGAAATGGCGCAGATGAAAAGCGAAAACGAATCTTTATTAGCACAAGCCCGCGAAGAAAGAGCGGGTATGCTGAAAGACGCAAAGCACACTGCAGATAAAATGGTTTCTGATGCGAAGGAAAAAGCAAAGGCAGAATATGATAAAATTCTTACCGATGCACAGGCTGCCATTCAGCAACAAAAAAATGCGGTGCTTACCGATTTAAAAAACCAGGTAGGTGCTTTGGTTATTGAAGTTGCAGAAAAAGTTTTGCGTAAAGAACTTAACGATAAAGCAAAACAGGAAGATTATATCAGGCAATTGTCTGATGAAGTAAAATTAAATTAGCCAATTCGATAATTCGACAATTAGTGAATTGATTGCCGAATTGTCAAATTGATAAATTGTCGAATTGAATTATGCCTAATCCGCGTTTAGCTGCACGATATGCAAAAAGTTTAATTGACCTTTCAAAAGAAAGGAATCAATTAGAAGCAGTGTATAATGATATGAAGTTTTTGCAGCAGGTGAATAAAGCCAGTCGCGATTTTGTGAATCTTATGCGCAGCCCTGTTGTAAGCAGCGATAAGAAGCAATCAATTATTGATGCTGTTACAAAAGGAAATATTTCCGAACTAACTGCTGCATTTATAAAACTGCTTATTAACAAAAGTCGCGAAAGTGATATGCCTGAAATTATCACAGCATTTATCGAACAATACAATTTAATTAAAGGCATTCATAAAGTAAAGCTTACAACAGCAACTGCAATAAGCGACGATTTAAAAAATGCAATTGTAACAAAAGTTAAACGCGAAGCGGATCTGGAGCATGTTGAGCTTGATGCAAAAACAGATGATTCATTAATCGGTGGTTTTGTTTTAGAGTTTAATAATAATTTAATTGATGCATCTATATTGCGGGATTTAAAAGATATCAGCAAACAGTTTAAAGAAAGAAACGTGTTTGTTCAAAATATAAGATAATCTCTGAGCATAGATTTATAAGATAAAGAGATTAAGAAAATAAGAAAGATTTTAAAAGTTTGATAGAATAACTACAAACTGAAAACTATAAACTATAAAATTTTTATATGGTTGAAATAAAACCTGATGAAATATCAGCGATACTAAGACAGCAGTTAAGCAATTTTAATGCTGCTGCAGACCTTGAAGAAGTAGGAACTGTATTACAAGTGGGTGATGGTATTGCACGTATTTACGGATTAAATAATGTACGCAGTGGTGAACTGGTAGAATTTGAAAACGGTACAAAAGCAATTGCTTTAAACCTTGAAGAAGATAATGTGGGTGTGGTGTTGATGGGTGAGCAAGGCGATATTAGTGAAGGTGCAACTGTAAAACGCACTGGTAAAATTGCATCTATAAAAGTGGGTGAAGGTTTGGTTGGCCGTGTAATAAATACGTTAGGCGAACCAATTGATGGTAAGGGTCCGATTACCGGAGAGTTATTTGAAATGCCTTTAGAGCGTAAAGCACCGGGTGTTATTTATCGTGAGCCTGTAAAGGAACCTTTGCAAACAGGTATCAAGGCTATTGATGCGATGATTCCAATCGGTCGCGGACAACGTGAGCTGGTGATTGGTGACAGGCAAACGGGTAAGTCTGCTATTTGTATTGACACCATCATTAACCAAAAAGAATTTTACGATGCAGGCAAACCTGTTTATTGTATATATGTTGCCATTGGTCAGAAAGCATCTACCATTGCCGGTGTAATGAAAACGCTTGAAGATAATGGTGCGTTGGCTTATACAACTATTGTTGCAGCTTCTGCAAGTGACCCTGCACCTCAACAGTTCTATGCGCCATTCGCTGGTGCAGCCATTGGCGAATTTTTCCGCGATACCGGAAGACCTGCATTAATTATTTATGATGATCTGTCTAAACAAGCTGTTGCTTATCGCGAAGTATCGTTGTTATTAAGAAGACCTCCTGGGCGTGAAGCATATCCTGGTGATGTATTCTATTTGCACAGCCGTTTATTAGAACGTGCTGCAAAAATTATCAGCAATGATAAAGTGGCAAGCCAGATGAATGACTTACCTGAAAACATCAGACATCTTGTAAAGGGTGGTGGTTCATTAACAGCGTTACCAATTATTGAAACACAAGCCGGCGACGTTTCTGCATACATTCCAACAAACGTTATCTCAATTACAGATGGACAGATATTCCTTGAAGGTAACTTGTTTAACTCAGGTATTCGTCCGGCGATTAACGTAGGTATTTCTGTAAGCCGTGTAGGTGGTAACGCGCAGATCAAGTCTATGAAAAAAGTTGCCGGTACATTAAAGCTCGACCAGGCACAATACCGTGAGTTGGAAGCCTTCTCAAAATTTGGTGGTGATTTGGATGCTGCAACAAAATCAGTAATTGATAAAGGTGCACGCAATGTTGAAATTCTTAAGCAGGCGCAGTTCTCTCCATTTCCTGTAGAGAAACAAGTTGCAATTATTTATCTTGGAACACAAGGTTTGTTGCAAAGTGTTGCAGTTAAAAATGTAAAGGCATTTGAAGAACATTTCTTGATGGAAATGGAAAATAAATTGCCTAATGTTCTTGCAGAATTTAAGAAAGGTAATTTACCTGAAGACGGTTTAAAACAAATGGTTGAACTGGCAAAAGGATTAATGCCGCAGTATAAATAATTCGAATCTTTTCTTATTATCAACAAGCGACTTTGATTTTTCAGGGTCGCTTTTTTATTTGTTATATTTGGTAGTATCCGCAAAAATAAACTTTATGAAACCAAAACAACTACTCCTTGTATGCGCAAGTTTACTTCTGTCTGTAAACATATTTTCCCAGGTTGCGGGCATGCTCGACAAGAATTTTGGCAATAAAGGTATCGCACAAATATCTGTGGTATTAGCTAACGGTGATACCGCTGTCGATGCACCTCTGATTTCACAGTTAAGTAATGGGAAATTTATTGTTGCGGTAATAGCGTCGGGATCTTCTCATATTGACGGTTATATTTATCGTCTAAACAATAATGGAAGTGTTGATAATGCTTTTGGTAACAAAGGAAGAGTGCTGGTTTATTCAGCAGTTAATTCGGGACTTATTTATTTCTATTTTAATGATTTGCTGATTGATTCAAATGATAACATCATATTATCAGAATATGTAAGCCAGTTGGGAAATGATGGATTTACTATTGTGCGTTTAAAAAAAGATGGACAGTATGATTCATCATTCAATCGAAAAGGCATCAAGGTTATTATTAAAAACACCTATTTGCTATTGGATAACGCTGTGGCATTAAGACCGAGTGGAAAAATACTCGTTTCCACTTCATACGTGCATCGTAAACCTCATGAACGCCCCAGTGATACGACAATACAATATCAATTTAGAAATGACGGCTCGTTAGACACTAGTTTTAATGGTAAGGGCTATGTTGGCAGCGGTGATAAGTTTGAGTTTTCAAGTATGGGTGTGCAGCCGGATGGAAGGGTGATTTATGGAGGAAATTATTTAGAACAACTCAACTTCAATGGAATGCAGAATCTCAATTTTGCCGATACAGGTACAATACGCATGTTCACGTGGGGATATATGTATTATATTCAAATGATGCAAGATGGTAAATTTATGTGCCTCGTTAATGCAAAGGGAATAAGCAGCAATAAAGATGTAACCAAATTGATAAAGTTTAATAAAAATGGAAAGCTGGACAGTGCTTTAAATTCAAGTGGTATACTTCCAATTTACAACACTGGGCTGCCTAATGACGGACTCGCTTTTGCCAGCAATGTCATTGTTCAACCTAATGGTAAGTTCCTGGTAAATATTAGTGATGCCGATAACATACATTCTAAAATAAGAAGATATTTAAGTGATGGAAAAATAGACAGCACATTTGCTCAGAATGGCGTAATTAAAACCAGCTATAAAATCAACCAAATTATTTTGCAAAAGAATTTTAAGATTGTTGCGGTGCAGGGGGCACACTTTTCAGATAGAACTGATACGAATTATTTTTATGTTTATCGTTACTATAACGATGTAGTCAATTCTAACATTTCTTCAAGCACTCCATCAGAAATAAAAGTTATTAAAACAAACTCATCAATTAAAATTTCTCCAAACCCTGTCAATGGCGTTTTAAATATTCAGGGCTTAACTGCTAATACAAGGATGATAATTATAAATTCTAATGGAGAAAAATTAGCAAGTAGAGTCGCAACATCTAGTAGTTATAAATGGAATATTCAAAATTTACCCGCAGATAATTATTTTCTTATCGCTTCCCAGAATAACAAAATAATTGCGTCACTACAATTTATTAAGGAATAGAAAGGTGAGAAAAATTCTAAAAAGCGACTTTGATTTTTCAGGGCCGCTTTTTTATTCAATTAATCTAAAAAATCTTCGTCTTCTTTTTTAGAATGTTTGGCAAATGCTTTTTCGATAGCGCCGCCAAACATGGGAAATTTACTCTTTGCAAAATCTTTTACAATCGTTATCGCCTGCCATGCCTGTTTATCTGTAAGACCTGCTTCTGATTTTAGTTTCTCAATTAGCTCTTGCATAAAATTTTTTGAAGTTTTATAATTGATAATTTTCAACTTTTGTCGGGATGACTGGATTCGAACCAGCGGCCCCCACGTCCCGAACGTGATGCGCTACCGGGCTGCGCTACATCCCGAAATCAATCTGCAAAAATATTTGATGCGTTGTAATAAAACAAGCTAAATAACAAGAGATGTATTTCAAATAAATAAAATAAAAAAGCCGGTTTAAAAGACCGGCCTGATTAAAGTTTGAATTATTATTTCTTTATAAATTTTAATGTTTGATTAAAAGTTTCTGCCTGTAACTGCACAAAATATATTCCGCGCTGTAGTTGGGCTGCGTTAATTGCTAAAGGTTGGCCTGCATTCACGCTGTATATTTTTTCATACACTACAACTCCGCTTACATTAACTATTCTAAGCGATAATTGCGGCATGCTTTTTTGAAGTGTTACATAAAACTGATCATCCACGGGATTTGGAAATACTGTTGCATTTCCAACTTCAGTATTCATTGTTGTTGCAACGGCGGCAGCAGCATTTGCAACGGTAACTGAAATTTTTTCCTCATCATATAAAGCAGGTGTATCATTATCTTTCACACGTACTTTAAAACTATAACTGCCTGCGGTGGTTGGTGTCCATTTAAACACACCTGTAGATGCATTGATCTTTGCGCCGGCAGGTGCACCAATTAACGAGAATGTTAAGGTTTGGCCTTTGTCGGGATCTGTTGCAGTTGCTGTGAAAGTGAGTAAAGTATTTACCGTTGCTGTTTGATTGCCGATTGGTGCAAGTACAGGCGAATCCGGCATTGGTTTAACATTAATAGTTACTATGGAAGGTGCAGACGCCATGCAACCAACGCTTACAGTAAAGCTAAACTGGTCTTTGCCATTATAATTTTTATAAGGTTTATATGTAAGCTTTGGCGCGGTGCCCGATAATTTACCATGCTTTGGATTTTCTGTTACCATATAAGTTAACGGCGAACCGCCTGAACCTGTGAGTGTAATTTTTACTGTGGTGTCTTCGTTTACATTTACCGTTTGTGCATTGGCAACAAGATTATTTACCGGCGCAAAAATTAAACTGCCATAAGCGTTACCACCATCTGTTGTAATATTCATGTGATGCAACACAGTGTATGTTCCTGTTGTTGATATTTTGAAAATAGTACCTGCATTATAAGTGCCGCCGATACTTGTTGTGCCGTAGAGTAATCCATCAGTTCCCTGCAATAAAGTTCCCTTTGGCATTCGCCCATCAACCGTTGCATCTAATACACGTAAAACTTTAAATGTTCCTGATAATGTAATTTGAAAAATTGTTCCTGCACTTTTTTGTCCGCCATCACTACTGGTACCGTATAAATTTCCATCAGCAGCTTGTATTAAACTGCCAAAAGAATTGTATCCATCTGTACTGCTGTTGAATGTATGTATGTTAGTATATACACCTGCCGTTGTAAGTTTAAACACACGCCCGTTGTTTGATGTGATTCCATAAAAATTATTATCATTTGCCTGAAGTAAATTGCCATTTGGCGAACCGCCATCTGTTGCAAACACAAAACTTTTTATAAGTGTAAATGTGCCTGATAAATTTATTTTAAAAATGGTGCCTGCATTATTTGCACCACCTGCTGTTGCCATACCATAAAGGTTTCCATCTTTTGCCTGTATTAATCCGCCATGCGGGTTTGATCCATCCGCCGTACCATTAAAATTATGTATTACCGTAAAGCTGCCGCCAGGCGTAATTTTAAAAATGGTTCCAAGTCCGTTTGCTCCGCCATTGGATGCCATTCCATAAAAATTGCCATTTGATGCGAGCAGCAAATCTCCCTGTGGCGTTCCACCATCCGTTGATTTATTAAAAGAATGAAGCACCGTTGCTTTGCCTCCGCAAATCTTTACGATTGTTCCATAATTGTATGCACCACCTGCGGTTGTTGTGCAATAATAAGCGCTGTCATTCCCTTTTATAAAAGATGAATACGGTGCATTGCCTAATGTTGCCCCATTGAAATCTGCAATCTTTGTAAATGCACCTGCGGTTGTAGTTTTAAAAATAATTCCATAATTAAAAACACCACCAAGGCTCGTCATCGCATATAAACTTCCGTCTGCTCCTTTTACCAAAACAGAAGAACTTGTTGTTCCTTCAGTTGCATAATCTATATTATGAATAACAGTGTAAACACCTGCTGTTGTTAATTTATAAATTGTACCGCCGCTTTTTGTTCCGCCGGTGCGTGTAATGCCATAAAAATTTCCGTCTGTGTTTTGCATTAAGCCTGCGTATGGGTAACCGCCATCAACACCTACATTAAAATTCTTAACAACAGAATAGTTGCCGGCAGATGTTACTTTAAATATAGTTCCATTACCATACTGACCACCTCCATAACAAGTGCCATAAAAATTTCCGTCTTTTGCTTGTATTAAATCACTTTGCGGATTAGCGCCATCTGTTGCTGAACTCAGATGCCGCAATACGGTTACAACACCTGCGGTTGTAACTTTAAAAATTGTTCCGTAATTATTTTTACCGCCGGTGTAAGTAGTACCGTACAAGTTACCATCCGAACCTTGTGTTAGGCTTGCATAACTTGTTCCACCGTCAGTTGCAGCCACCATATGATGTATCACTGTGTAAACACCTGCTGCCGTTAATTTAAAAATTGTTCCATAGCCATTGCTTCCGCCGGTACAGGTAATGCCGTAGAAATTTCCATCTTTTGCCAGCGTAAGATGACCGCGCGGTCCTCCACCATCTGCACTAAAACTTAAAGCCTTTATAACTGTAAAATCTCCATCAACAGAAATTTTAAAAATTGTTCCATATCCATTTGCACCACCTGCTGCAGTTATTCCATACAAATAACCATCAGCACCTTTTATCAATTCTCCATCAGGGTAAGCGCCATCCACATTATAATTAAATTGTTTTAGCATAGTAACTTTTCCATCAGCAGACATTTTAAAAATCGTTCCGTCATTATAAGTACCACCAAAATGTGTCATCCCGTAAAAGTATCCGTCATCGTTTAAAAAGAAACTGCCATTGGCTGTGTTACCCCAATCAACAAAACCTTGTATAACAGAAAAATTATTTCCATTGGTATTGATTGAAAAAGCTGTTCCTTTCCCATCAACACTACCATTTGAAGTTAAACCCACTAATACATTTTGCGCATGTGCGTTGAAAGAAGTTGTAAAAAATGCAATTGCTGTAAGTAAGCACAAAGCATATTTTTTATTAAGGCTTCTTATTTTTTTTAAAGTAGATAAGCAAATCATAAAATAAATTTTAATTGATATGAATGAATCTGGTTTGAATAATTATGCTGTAAAATTTGCTTATGAAAAAAATTATAACAAGCAATGGATGTATGAACTGTGCAAACGTTTTGATGAAATGATTAAAACGAATTACATACCTGCGCAACTTATTTTGCTGTTAATATGCTTTATTTATTTTTTACATGTGATTTAAACCTTTGCGCTGAAACGCTGATACAGCAAGCATTTCAGCATAGCACATACCGGTTAGAATTTTATTTTTCGCAATTCATTGCATGTATTCGCCAGGTAATACATGTATACCTTAGTAAAGCTTCTTCGTGATTTTAATTTCACGCATCAATAAAAACTATTTTATGATGAAGAAGATTTTTAAATGGACAGGTATCGTTTTGCTTGTTATAATATTGGCCGCATTTTTTGTAACTGCATCAAGACAACATTTAAAATATGATGCACCTTATCCTGCAATTCATGCATCAAAAGACAGCGCTGTAATTGCAAGAGGAAAACATTTTGTATTAGGGCTTGCACATTGTCCCGATTGTCACAGCACATTAAATTCAGATTCTTTACTGCGATTAAATAAAGAAGTGCCGCTTAGTGGCGGCGTTGCGTTTGTGTTGCCCGTTGGTACCATCTACTCCAAAAATATTACGCCCGATAAAGAAACAGGTATTGGTAATTTAACCGATGAAGAAATTGCAAGAGTGTTGCGTTATGGTGTGCATGCAAACGGTGAAGCTGTTTATGATTTTATGCCGTTCCATAATATGAGCGATGAAGATCTTACAGCAGTTATTTCTTATTTAAGAACATTGCAACCTGTAAAAAATAAAGTGCCAGATAATAAATTGAATTTAATGGGCTATGCTGTTAAGGCATATATGGTAAAACCTGTTGGACCTTCAGGCGAAGTGCCTGCTGCAGTAAAGGCAGACACAACTGCGGCGTATGGAAAATATCTTGTGTTGAGCGTTGGCAATTGTGCTGGTTGTCATACAAAACGTGATTTAAGCGGCGCATATCTTGCACCCGTTTTAACGGGTGGTGATGCTATGCGCGGTGGTTTAATACCGCCTGATCTTTCTAATAATGCTAACGGAAGAATTTATACGTGGAGTGAACAACGATTTATCGATCGCTTTCATAAAGGAAAAATATTTGAACAAAGCGAAATGCCGTGGAATTGTTATAAACGTATGAGTGATGATGAACTAAAAGCGATCTATAAATTTTTAAAAACAGTGCCGGCTGCAAAGTCTTCTGAAGTTGCTTCAAAATAAATTTACTAATTACACAAATAAATCAAGGCTGCCTTAATAGGCAGCCTTTTGCTTGTTAAACTTAAAACCTCCTATCAACTATCTTTAATTTTTACTTGCGCCATCATCATACACTGTTTCTTTTGCAATTGATCCGTCAGCCAAAAGATTTAAATCATACAACTTATTTTCTTTGGACAGTTTCACATTATAAAACATAGTATTCTGTGTTGTTACTTCGGTAACACCAAGCACTTTTGATTTGCCATATTGTTGATTAAGCCCCATTATAACATTGTTTGGTAAACCATCAACGTTGCAATATTTTAATGCGTAAACAAAATTACCGGCAGTGTTATAAAACACTTTGTTGAAATTTCCATTTTGCATAAAGCTTACAAAAAATCCGCCTTTATCATCCATCCATTTTACATGCTGTGCATTGGGAAATGTTTCATTAAATCTTTGTAAGATTTTTGAATCCGGTGTTGCGGCAATTGAAGACACTGCTAAAAAGCAGGTGGCAAAATATACGATCACTTTTTTCATAACGATGTTTTTTTTGATTATCAGATGTGTAAATTTATAGTGATGCGAAAGCCTAAGTCAAGTGTTACTACATCGTTGGTTTGTTAAAAAGATTTGTGATTAATGTGTTCGCAGTGTACGGTTTAGGATGATGACAAAGAAACAAAAGATGAACACTGCATTTACAGGTATGAGCGCATATAAAAGAATGTGAAAGGCATTTTATCTTCAGTTGTTAAGTTGTGTTAATTTGTTGATGAGAGGTTTACTGCGTATGTGCGTTTTAGTTATAAGCTGTCAAAAAAAATTATCATGCAGTTTTCATAACTTTTATCAAAGTTTGTATTATGGATCATGCGATAAATAATAATAATAGAAAAGCTTTCATGCAAAATAATAATTTTCCTCTGCCTGGTTCTGATGAAGAGAGAAAGCAATTCAATCTTTTGCAGGAAGGATTTAAAGAGCAATTCCGGATAATATTTCCTGATAAGCTTGCACCACGCACAGTTGTTATTGTTCCATCATTTTCACTTGATCGCGATATACTTTCAAAAGTAACAGGTGTTCTGCAGTATGAACAACGCATGTTGTGTTTGCTGATGTTATTGCGGATGCCGTTAACGAAATTAATTTTCATCACCAGCGAACCTGTTCCGGAAGCCATCATTGATTATTATTTGCATTTGTTGCCGGGCATTACCGGTTATCACGCAAGAAAACGATTAACCTTATTAAGTTGTTTTGATGCTTCTCCAAAATCGCTTACACAAAAAATTCTTGACAGGCCAAGATTGCTTGACCAGATAAAACAACAGATTACTGATGTGAGTAATACACATCTTACCTGTTTCAACATTACACCACTTGAAAAAACATTGGCGGTAAGGTTGGGCATACCGTTGTTTGGTACTGATCCTGATAAATTTTATGAAGGCTCAAAATCAGGTGCAAGAAAAACTTTCAGAGCATGCGATGTAAACTTAGCAGAAGGATTTGAAGACTTGCATACAAGAGCGGATGTAATTGATGCGCTTATAAAACTGAAACAAAAAAATCCTGCATTAAGAAAAGCAGTAATAAAATTAAATGAAGGTTTTAGCGGTGATGGCAACGCGATATTTCGTTATCCTGATCTAAGTGATGACAATGTAAATGAAAAAAATATTGATGCTGTATTGTTTCAAAATTTATCAACCGTTGCAAAAGATGTAAGCAAAGAATTGTTCTTTGAGAAATTCAATATTATGGGTGGTGTTGTTGAAGAATTCTTAGAAGGAAAAATAAAAACATCACCCTCCGTTCAATGTGTTATCAATCCCGATAAAACAATTGAGATTGTTAGTACGCATGATCAGTTACTCGGTGGTGAAGATGGTCAAATATTTATCGGCGCTATTTTTCCGGCTGATGAAGCTTATTGTATATCGCTTGCAGTTGAAGGCAGAAAAATTGCAGAAACACTTTGCAGGAAAGGAGCGCTGGGACGTTTTGGTATTGACTTTCTTTCCATACAACAAGATGATAAAACGTGGAAATATTATGCGGTTGAAATCAATTTGCGTAAAGGCGGAACAACACATCCGTTTCTGATGTTACAATTTTTAACGAATGGAAACTACAATGCGGAAACGGGCCAGTTTATAACAGCGAGCGGAAGCGAGAGATTTTATTTTGCTTCTGATAATGTAAGCAATGAAAACTACAGAGGCTTAACGCCGCACGACCTTATTGATATCGCTATGTTTCATTCACTGATGTATGATGGCGCTGCACAGGAAGGTGTAATGTTTCATTTGATTGGAGCGCTGTCTGAATTTGGAAAATTAGGCATGGTGTGCATTGGCAGCAGCCCGCAACGCGCAAAAGAATTTTATGACAAAGCCTTGGAGGTACTCGATTATGAATGTTGCTGAAATAATTTGTTACCTGTAACCTGCCGCCTGCAAATGAAACAGCTCTGCATATCTTCCGTTCAGTGCCAGCAATTCTTCATGACTGCCTATTTCTAATAATTGTCCTTTATCTAAAACAAGGATCCTGTTTGCCATGCGCACTGTTGAAAAACGATGCGATATCAGCACTGCTGTTTTTCCTTTCGTTAGTTCAGCAAAACGTTGAAATACCTGGTACTCGGCACGTGCATCTAATGCACTCGTTGGTTCATCAAGAATTAATAATTGCGATTCTTTCATGTATGCTCTTGCCAATGCCACTTTCTGCCATTCGCCACCACTTAATTCAATACCGTTATTAAATCTTCTGCCCAGTGCCTGGTCGTATTGATTCGGTAATTTTTTAACGAGCAAACTTGCTAAACTTTTTTCTGCTGATTGCTCAATCAATTCACGGTTATTTAACTCATCAATATTACCAACAGCAATGTTTTGCGCAAAGCTCATTTGATAGCGCAAATAATCCTGGAAGATGATGCCGATATTCTTTCTTAGTTCAAATAAATCATATTCACGCAGATCAATTCCATCTAACAAAATTCTTCCTTCTGTTGGATCATACAATCGTGCGAGCAACTTTACTAATGTTGTTTTGCCTGCGCCATTCTCTCCAACCAATGCTAGTTTTTCTCCTGCACGTAATGTGAAACTTAAGTTGCGGTTTGCCCATGATTCGCTGTTGTGATATTTGAAACCAACATTTTCAAACACAAATCCATACTGAATTGGATTGGGAAATTTTAATGGTTGTGTTGGTGTAATAATATTTGGTTTGATCTCAAAGAAATCAAAAAAATCTTTTAGATAAATAGCGCCCTGCGATACAGATGTGAAGCGTGATAAAATTCCTTCAAGCAAACTTCTTAACTGCCTGAACGAACCTGCAAGAAATGTAAGTGTACCAATGGTGATAGCACCACCAATTGTTTGAATGATGATAGTAACATATGCCGCATAATAACCAACGCTTCCAATCAATGCAAACAATGTTCCCCAACCTGCACGTTTAACAGATAACTTTTTATTATCGAAATAAAATTTGTTGCTGAGTGTTTTAAAACGATCGATAACAAAGCCGGAAAGATTAAAGAGCTTTACTTCTTTCGCTGTTTCATCGCTGGCACCGATGTAACGTAAATAATCTAATTCACGACGTTCAGGTGTTTGTCCGCGGGTTAATGCATACGTGCGATCATTAAAATATGATTCACCTAAAAATGCAGGAACAATGGCAATCAGCAATAATAAAATCAACCATGGATTAAATGCCATCAATCCTGCTGCTAAAAATCCCATCGTTATTAAATCCTGTACTTGCGCAAATACCTGCGATAATAAAACTGTTCTGCCGATTGTTTGTTGCCGTGCACGTTCAAGCTTATCATAAAATTCAGAATCTTCAAACTGGTCAAGATCTAATGTGGCAGCATGCTCCATAATTCTTACAGAAGTATGATTGCTGAACAGATCGCCGAGCAAACTATCCACTAATAATGTTGCTCTTCCTAACGCATCAGATAAAATCGCCAGTGCAAATTCTGCGGCAACTAATTCCCATAAAAATGTGTGATCTGTTGAATGTGTTCTGCTGATAGAAACAACCTGGTCAATAATTAATTTGCCAATATACAAAATAGAAACCGGCAATGCTGAACGGATAATTCTCAACACACCATCGAGAATGGTATAACCTTTATGTGTTTGCCAAACGAGTTTAAAAAATCGCGGAAGATTTCCTAATGCATCAAACTTTTCTTTGAATGTAGGTTTATCAATTGTATTTAGTGGCGGTCGCCTGCTTTCGCCCGTCATCCTGTTGCTCTTGCTCATGCGTAAAGTTAGTTTTAAGCAAATTCATTTAAGTAGATTCTCCAACGGAATAATCACGTTAAATTTTTCAACTGCATTATAGCGGCATAATTATGGTTTATATTTTTCAAACTAAATTATATGGATATAATAATTCAGCATCTTGGGTTTGAAACAAGTGAAACGCTTGACCGGTTTGTTCGTGAAAAAGTGAACACGTTAAAGAGTGATAAGATTGTTCGTGCTAATGTAACGATGTATTTAGCTTCTGAAGGTAATCCTGAAAACCAGGTTTGTGAAATAAGATTAGAAATTCCCGGCAACGATTTGTTTGTGAAAAAAGGTGCCGCGCATTTCGAAGCTGCCATTAATGAGTGTGTTGATATACTGCAAACGCAGCTTAAAAAAAATCATGATAAAAATATTAACCGTCGCCATGCGAACGAAGATAAAATTCAGGATGAGTTAATAGCCGGTGAGGATGATGAGCAGGAAACAGAATTAGAAGATGTAGTGAAATAGATAAAGTGAACATGCAATTCAACATATATAAAAGCGCACTTTAATTATTAAAGTGCGCTATCTTTTTTAATCAAGCAGGCACATCAATTAACAGCCTTGTTAATACACATGATGTTTCTCATCAAGCCTTTGACTTAATACATCTTTTGTTATGTTGATTTGTTCGCCGATTGGTTTGCCGTTGCGATATGTAATAACATTTAATTGTGTTGCACCAACCGGAAACTGAATTGGTGTGCCTGTAAATTTTGGAGAGAAGTTATCGGGATTTGTATCATCGAACGTGTAATAAATATCAAGACCGTGTACTTCTGTTGTAAGCGTTACACCAAAATCGCTGTTCTTAATACGCGCCGGTTGAAATATAACATTGTACATGCTGGTTGAATATTTTACATTAGCTGCATCTAATCGCGGAAATTGTTTTTCCAATCTTGAAATAAAATCATCCCAGTTCTTATTTGCTTTTGCGCTCCAGTAAACTTCTGCTAATGCCATACCGCGTGGCCAAGTCATATATTCTGCATGACGAAAATTAGGAACAGATTCACTCCATAAATTTCCTTGTCCGCCTAAAATTAATTTCTCATCAACACTATCAGGTACAGGTTCATAATTATAAGAATCAGACAAACGACATAAACCATATGTTGGTGGTTCGCCCGTTGGTTCTGCCTGGTATAAATCGAGATAACAATAATCCCATGGCGTCATCACAACTTCATGTCCCATCTTTGCTGCAGCAATACCGCCGCTCATGCCACGCCAGCTCATCACGGTTGCGTTAGGTGCGAGACCACCTTCTAAAATTTCATCCCAGCCAATTAATTTTTTGCCCTTTGATTCAACAATTTTTTCAACGCGTTTTACAAAATAGCTTTGCAATTCATCTACATCTTTTAAATGTTCATCTGCCATTCGCTTTTGACATTTCGGACATTCTTCCCAAAAACCTTTGTATGCTTCATCGCCACCAACATGTATGTATGGATTTGGAAACAATGCTGCTATTTCTGTAAAAATTTTATCAAGCATTAAAAAAGTTGAATCATTGCCAACACACAAAACATTATCGTTGCGATCATAACCTCTTCCGCCGGCATTAACAGAATAAGGTAACTGCGTGCAGCTTAAGTTTGGATAGGAAGCGATGAGTGCAAGGCTGTGTGCAGGCACATCAATTTCAGGCAGAATAGTGATGAAACGGTCCTGCGCATATTTAATAATTTCTTTCATATCATCCTGCGTGTAGAAGCCGCCATCTGTCGCAGGTTCGCCGGCGAGTGCGGGCATAAATGTTCCCCATCTTCCTGTGCGTTTAACACGCCATGCACCAATTTGTGTAAGCTGCGGCAAACTTTTTATTTCAATGCGCCAGCCCTGGTCATCAGCTAAATGCAAATGCAGCGTGTTGAATTTATAACGCGCCATTTGATCGATATACGATTCTACTTCCTGCTTTGTAAAAAAGTGGCGACTCACATCGAGCATTAAACCACGCCATCCAAAACGCGGCACATCTTTTATATCAACACAAGGCATTGTCCATTGCATATTGTTTACTGTTGTTGTGCTTTCAATTGAAGGCGGCAACAATTGCAAAACGGTTTGCAAGCCATAAAAAAGCCCTGCTGCTTTATTTGCGGTGATGGTTATGTTTGATGGCGTAACGTTTAGTGTATAACCTTCATCATGCAAAGAGGTATCTGCCGTTTTATTTAATAATAAGCTGATATTATTTTTTGCTGATTTGTTTGTTGAAAGATGATAGCCTGTTGATGTTGCTATCTTATCAATAAACCATTGAATGGTTTGTTTAACATCTGCATCATTTAACGACGTTGAAATTGAAGTTGCATTCGATAAAACAAAATGCCCGCTGTGCATTTGCACACTTAATGGTTTTGGAATAATAGCGATCGAATCTTCCGCATTTAAATG
>DASZUY010000128.1:0-18792 GCA_035547495.1 Parafilimonas sp.
TCGATGGTAACGATTGCACAAAGCGTGTTTTCATCTCTCAATATCTCATGCGTCATCGACCATTTTTTTCCGTTTGCTGAAATGTTTTTCAATTTAAGATTGATGCTAATGTTATCTCCGAACTTAATTTCTCTTTTAAAAATACATTCTTCTCTAAATAAAATTGGACCTAATGAATGCTCGGTCATCACTTCCGGTGTAATGCCATTATCAATCAAAAAACAAACACGGCAATACGCACCAAAATCGTAATACACAGAATGCCGCAAATGAAAGTTTGGGTCTAAATCGCTCCATCTTATCTCGACCTTTTTTACATAGTTCATGCGATGAAGATAAAAAGCAAATGAATGTGATAAAAGATTGAAGCGACAATTAAAAAGAAAAATGCTCATAAATAAATGCAGTTACTTTTGCAGCGTTTAAAAACGTTCATGCAAAAAATTGGTGCTAACCCTGTGAATGCTGCTTCACTTTATAAGCGAAAAGTTCTGCTGTTTATTTTTTTTATTTCGATAGTAAGATTAATTGTTGCTTTTGCGGTTAACCTAGGAAATGATGAATCATATTACTGGTTTTTTAGTCAGCATTTAAAATTGAATTACTTCGATCATCCGCCGATGGTTGCATTGTGGGTGCGCATTTTTACACTCAATCTTTCGTTGCAAAATTTTCCGGGCTTTATAAGATTGGGCAGTGTTGTCGGTTGTGCTTTATCAACGTGGTTCATGTATAAATGTGTTTCAGAATTATGTTCTGAAAAAGCCGGTTGGTTTGCAGCCATTTTATATAACGCCAGTTTTTATGCAGGTATAACAGCCGGCATTTTTATTATGCCCGATTCACCGCAAATGGTTTTCTTAACATGGAGTATGTGGATGATTGCAAAAATTTCAAAGGATGATACAAAAACTTTAAACTGGATTTTGCTTGGCATTAGTGCCGGACTTTGTGTGATGAGCAAAGTGCACGGTGTTTTTATATGGATTGGTATGGGTTTATTTGTTTTGATCTATAAACGCGAATGGTTTAAAAAACCGCAGTTGTATTTAGCAGTTGCAATAAGCATTTTAATTTGCCTGCCGATTTTATTCTGGAACATTAAGTACAATTTTATTACCTACACATTCGACAGCAAACGCATTGCTGTGTTTGGATTTGCTGTTAATCTTAAAAGTTTTGCCATCCAATTTGTGCAGCAAATTTTTATCAATAATCCGTTTAATTTTTTATTGATTGTGCTGGCACTTTTTCGCTGGAAAAAATATCAGCTTAAGAAAATATCAGCTTTAAAAATTTATAACCTGGTTGGTTTGCCGCTTGCCTTGCTATTGTTATATATTTCATTGTACAGAGATGATACATTGCCGCACTGGAGCGGACCAGCTTATGTTACGCTTCTTCCGCTTGCGGCGATAAGATTGAGTGAAATGAATCTAAATTTTCGTTTGCCGAAAATTGTTATTGCTGCAATTACAACGCATGTTTTGTTTTTAATGCTTTGCACATTATTCATTTTATATTATCCTGGTGATCTTGGAAAAATGAAACCGCCATATCGCGGAGCAAATGATTTAACGGTTGATAATTATGGATGGAAAGAAGCAGGAAAACAATTTGATAGTTTATATGCAGATGAAGTAAATAAAAAAATTATGCCCGCGAATACGCCTGTTGTTTGTTATAAATGGTGGGGCGCGCACCAGGAATATTATTTCTGCAGACCATTAAATATCGAAATGATTGGGCTGGATGGAATAATAAACCTGCATGAATATTTATGGATGAATGCGCTGAGAAAAGATAAAGTTGATTTAAGTAAAGCATATTGCATCGTTCCTTCAGATGAATTTTATGATGCAAAAAAAATGTATCAGAAATTTTATTCGCAGATAGATTTTGTAAAAAATATCGCTATTTCAAGAGGAGGAAAGCCTGCTATCAATTTTTATATTTATCGCTTAAGCGGATGGAAAAATAATTTGCCCATGATTAAATAGTATCTTTAAAAATGGATTTTCACAAAGAATATTCGAACGGAGAAATCACCATTATCTGGCAACCCGAAAAATGTATGCACAGTGGTATTTGTGCAAAAACTTTACCCGCTGTTTATCAACCAAAAGAAAAACCATGGATTAAAATAGAGAACGCTTCTACACAAGAACTAATAGAGCAAATTAAGAAATGCCCATCTGGCGCATTAAGTTTTAAGTATAATGAAAACGACAACAGCCTAAGTAATACTTAAGATTGTTGTAATAAGAAATAATTGTTTTAGCAATGCCCGAGTGCCCAGTAAACTAATAAGAAAACTAATATAGTTCCCAAACAACCGCCGCCCCATTTATACCCGGCATAACCAGCAATTAAAGTTCGCAACCAATCGCGCATAAATTTTTTTATTAATTCTTAAAAAACTATGCCATTTATTTAAAAAGAATTCTGCATAAACTTCGGAATAAAATCAAACAAATATCATCATGTAAAAAAATTTCTATTGTTATCTTTAGCCAAATTGCCTTCAATGAAAAAATCCATCTTCATTCTTTTTTTCGCTTTTATTTTTATTGCAGACGTGCGTGCACAAGATTATGTTCCGTCAAAAGAAAATCTTGAAGCAAGAGAATGGTTTCGCAATGCAAAGTTTGGCTTGTTTATTCACTGGGGACCGTTTAGTATTCCCGGCGATGGAGAATGGGTAATGCAAAACAGAAACATCACCGTAAAAAACTATACACGATTGATGGATTTTTTCGATCCTGAAAAATTTGATGCAGCGCAATGGGTTGCGATGGCTAAGAATGCAGGCATGAAATATATAACATTGATAACGCGACATCACGATGGGTTTAGCATGTGGGATACGAAGTATTCTGATTTTAATATCATGAACACGCCTTATCATAAAGATGTTGTGAAGATGATTGCTGATGAATGTCATAAGCAAGGTATTAAATTGTTTTTGTATTATTCTTTGCTTGATTGGCGGCGCGATGATTATAGTTATTGGACGGGAAGAACAGGACAAGGTACAGGCAGAACTGTGCATGGCGATTGGAATAATTATATAAAATTTATGGAGAACCAATTAACTGAATTGCTTACAAATTATGGTGAGATCGGCGGAATTTGGTTTGACGGATATTGGGATCAAACAGCGCCTGAAGGAGCTGCAGACAGAACGCCGAGAGTTGATTGGCATTTAAATGAAATTTATGCGCTGATTCATAAGCTGCAACCGCAATGTTTAATTGGAAACAATCATCATCTTACGCCTTTGCCCGGCGAAGATTTTCAAATGTTCGAACAGGATTTGCCGGGAGAAAATAAAAGTGGTTTAAGTTTTCAAAAGCCATCAGAGTTGCCGCTTGAATCTTGTGTAACGATGAATAACTCGTGGGGTTTTAATATCACAGACACATCATACAAAACACCGAAAGAATTAATAAATCTATTGGTGAAAGCAAGCGGTTATGGTGCAAATCTTTTATTAAATATTGGTCCGATGCCGAACGGCGTTGTTCAACCTGAGTTCCAGGAAAGACTTGCATACATGGGCAATTGGTTGCGTACTTATGGTGAAAGTATTTATAACACGCAAGGCGGATATATTCGTCCGCAAAAATGGGGTTGCATTACGCAAAAAGGAGACACAATGTTTGTGCATGTGTTGAATGATTCATCAACAACAATTCAGCTTGATAGCTTTCCTTATAAAAAAATTGCAAATGCTTATTTGCTGAAAAATAATTCTTCAATAAACACTACATTGAAAAATAGCTCGCTTACAATCGAAGCGTTGAAACAAGAAGCAGATGAACCAGATGAAGTGATTGTGTTGGTTTGTAAGAAATAATGTCGAAAAGACTTATTCTTGTTTGATGTATTTTGAACCACAAGCTTCGTAACAACCACCCATGATAGTTAATGTGTCGACATTAATTTTATAATAACGCAAATAGCTTAGTTCATTTGAGTCGATAAATGTTATTGCTGAATCGTTCGGTAAAGAATATTTAACACTTTCGAACGGGACATTATTAAAATTCAAATTGCCTTTGTTATATTCAAATGAGCTATCACTTTTAAAAACTATGTAAGCATCAGAATTATCTTGATGCCATGTTCCGCTTCCATCTCCGGAATCTGTAAGCTGCTCAATCAATATCCATTTGCCAATTAAAGAAACGTCGCCTTTATTTCCAGATTTATCTGTATTCGTAGATTTCGTACAGGCAATTGAAAAACCAATAATAAAGAGGAATAAAAATTTTAAAAAGGGTTTCATTTAAGAATTTTTATCATAGACAAACCAAAAAGCGTCAACGTTGTAATTTTTTTACAAAGAAGTATAAACTTTTCTATAGCCATCTGCCATGCGCTCAACATTAAATGTTGTTTGCAACATGTTTAATGATGCTTCACCATGTTTATGCAATAATTCTTTTTGATTAAGATATTGATGAATAAAATCAATGGCTTGTTGCGGAGTGTTATATAAAAATCCGTTTATACTATTTACAACTAAATCAGAATTCCCCGGGCAATTTGAAAGCAATAATGGTAAGCGCATACTCATTGCTTCAAGTACGGCATAAGATAAACCTTCCCATAATGCAGTTGATATGTAAAGATTGGCTTCGCTTAAATATTTTTCAACTTCTGTATGCGGCACCCAGCCTGTTATTGTTATGTTGGGTGATGAAAGTAGGTTGCGTTGATTACCATCTCCAATCCATGTAAATTTTACGTTTGAATTATTTACAAATGCAGAAGCAATTTCATTAAACAATGCAGGATTTTTTTGTTGCATAGCGCGACCTGTGGTAACAATATTTAAAATATTATCATCAATTTTTTTTGGAGGATGTTGCGGAAAATATTTTCCATTGTTTACATAATCTGCCTTCATTCCAATTTTATGATAGGCTTCTGCTTCAGACTTTGAAACACCCACAATTTTTGCGGGAAATATGCTTATGATTTTTTCAATCGTTGCAAAAACATTTCGTGTAAAAGCAGAAACATCTTGTCGTAAAAATGTGGCACCGTGCGGCGCATAAATCACTTTTTTTTGACCAATTCTTTTCGCAGCAATTCTGCCTAAAATATTTGCTTTTGCAGAATGAAGATGTAAAACATCAAATGGTTTTTCTTTTCTTAAAATCTTTATTAAGTTATTAAGAGCTTTAATATCTTTTAAAGGAGAAATGTTTGTTTCAATATCATTCCATGCAATAAATTTTACAGATGCAGGAAAAGATGGTTTTGCTTTTTCGTAAAAGCGATGCCTGCCATAAATAATTGTGTGTTCAATATCCGGAGTAGCGTTTGTTAAACATCGTAAAAATTCTATAACTCCGCCTTCGAAAGCTTCGGTTGCATGTACAATTCTCATCGCAGCAAATCTATTATTAAAGTTGATATTGGTTATGATGAAAGTGCGAAATCAATCACTTTTAGCTGAATCATTTTTTCACCGTTCCATTCATTCCAATCGAGCGTGTAAACAACATCGAGTGGTGCATGTTTTTCTATCAATTCAAATTTATCAGCCATATTAAAACCGATGCCAGTAAAAACTTTATCGTGTTGTTGTAAAACAAATCTTATGTGTTGTTCTTTCACCGTTTTTGAATAGCCTGTGTCCATTACTTTTCTGCTGATAAAGACAGGTCGCATGTTACCCGGTCCAAACGGCTCCATTTGATTTAATATGTTTAGAAATGTTGTATTGATCTCAGTAAAATTTAATTCTGCATCAATAACAATTTCCGGCGTCAGCAAATCTTCATCAATTGTTTCAGAGACAATTTTTTCAAAACTGTTTATAAAATCAGGCAGCTTCTCTTCATACATTGATAAACCTGCCGCTGCAAAATGACCACCATAACCCAGCAAATGTTCTCGGCATGCATGAATAGCTTCATATAAATTAAAACCGGGAACGCTTCGAGCACTTCCTGCAATGATATCTCCACTCTTGGTTAGCACAACTGTTGGGCGATAATAATTTTCAATCAATCGCGAAGCAACTATTCCTACAACGCCTTTATGCCAATGGTCTTTGTAAACAACGGTAGTTTTTCTTTCTTTATGAATAATATCACCTTCAATTAACGCCAGCGCTTCATCTGTAATATTTGCGTCCGCTTCTTTACGTTCTGTATTATCATTGTGTAGCAAACCTGCAAGTTCCAGCGCTTTGTTATAATCATCTTCAAGAAATAACTGCACCGCTTTTTTTGCATCGTCCATTCTGCCTGCGGCATTAATTCGCGGAGCGATAATAAAAACCAAACTATTAATATGCACCTCCTTTTGCATTCCTGCCAAATGCAATAAGGCCTTTAAACTTATTGCCGGATTTTCGTTTACTTTTTTTAAACCATAAAAAGCAAGCACACGATTTTCATCGTTAATAGGAACAATATCTGCGGCAATTGCTACAGCAACAAGATCAATATATTTTAAGTAAGATTCTTCCGGAAGTTTAAGTTCATCGCTTATTGCCTGCATTAATTTAAAAGCAACGCCACAACCACATAGCTCTTTATAAGGATAATTGCAATCTTTTTGTTTTGGATCAAGCACGGCAACTGCATCCGGAATATTTTCATCAGGTAAATGGTGATCGCAAATTATAAAATCAATTCCGATGCTTTTTGCATAAGCCACCAATTCAACAGACTTAATTCCGCAATCAAGCGAAATGATTAATGAATAATTATTCAGTTTTGCAAAATCAACTCCTGCACGTGATACTCCGTAACCTTCGCGATAACGATGGGGGATATAAAATTCAACATTTGGATAAATAGATTTCAAAAATTTATACATACATGCCACGGCAGTAGTGCCATCCACATCATAATCGCCAAACACCAAGATTTTTTCATCATTATTTATTGCAGATATAATGCGGGTAACTGCTTTAAGCATGTCCTTCATCGTCCATGGATCATGTAGGTGCAAGAGTTGAGGGCGAAAATAATTATGCGCCGCATCAAATGTATTAATGCCGCGTTGAACAAGTATGTGGCAAAGGGTTTTATTTATTCCAAGATCACTCTTTAGCCTCTTTACTTCTTCTTCATTTGCTGAAAGTATTTTCCATCTTCTTTGCATCAATAATTTCTGTCTGTTGTATATCTAACTAAATCTTCAAGCGCATCTCTTGTTTCACATGCTTGAAATTCATGCAAAATTTTTAATGCTTCATCTCTAAACGAAAGCATTTTTTCCTGCGCATATTCAATTCCGCCATTTTCTTTAACTGCATCAATTACAAACTGCACCTTTTCTTTATTGCGATTTTCGTTTTTAACTATGTAAATAATTTTTCTTCTTAAAGTTTTGTCGCAACGATTCAGCGTAAAAATTAATGGCAACGTTAGCTTTTTTTCTTTGATATCTATGCCGGTTGGTTTGCCAATGTTTTTATTACTATAATCGAAAAGATCATCTTTTATTTGAAAGGCCATTCCCACTTTTTCGCCAAATTGCTGCATTTTTTCTATATTCTTTTCCTCTTTGAAAGTAGTACTTGCCCCGGCTCCGCATGCAGAGGAAAGAAGCGAAGCTGTTTTACCTTTAATAATTTCATAATAAATATTTTCTTTCAAATTTAAATTTCGCGATTTTTCAATTTGAAGTAATTCTCCTTCGCTCATGAGTTTAACTGCTTCAGAAAGTATTTGCAACACCTGATAATCGTTATTATCTAAAGAAAGCAATAATCCCTTGGAAAGCAAATAATCACCTACTAATACAGCAATCTTATTTTTCCACAATGCATTAATTGAAAAAAAACCTCTACGTTCCGGCGCTTCATCAACAACATCATCGTGAACTAATGTGGCAGTATGTAATAACTCTACTAAAGAGGCAGCACGGTACGTTGCTGTAGTTATTTCCCCGCCTAGTTTCGCGCTTAACAAAACAAACATCGGCCGTATTTGCTTCCCTTTTCTTTTTACAATGTATTGCATTATTCTGTCAAGCAAAGGAGCATTGCTTTTTACTGCTTCGCTAAAATAATCTTCAAACTTTGTTAAATCTTGGTCTATTAATTGTATAGCTTTCTTCATTAATTTAATCAAAGGTTGCAAGTTATGTTTAAAAGTAATAGGCAGATATGCAGCAAAACGAATAAACAATTTGTCAATAGAGTTGAATTAAAAAGAAAAATAGATTTTAAAATTTGCTATTTCACAACCAATCTATAATTTTGTATTTAATTTTTTATTAAAGGGAAACATTAACAATTTAAAAATTTACCTATGGTAAGCAAAAAGTTCAAACTACTCTTAGCAATCGTAGCACTACTGCAAACAGTGTCATATGCACAGGACACAACGAATATGTCAATGTCAAGTAATGGTACAGATGCAAGCTGGGCTTATGATTCTTCAAAGATTTCATCGAAGAATATGCCTCAATACAATGAGTTTACAAATTATCAAAACCCATATCCGCCGAAACCGCGCAGCATGTGGGAATTGAGTGTTGGTGCTGGGAATGCGATCGTTATTGGTGATAGACCAATGTTTCATAAAAGCGATAATGGTGCGATGTACAGCGGCGGCTTAGCCGGTAGCATTTCAGCCAGATTTCCTCTTAGTCATGTATTTTCAGGTAGGATAGGTTATACTGGAAGTATGCAAAAAATTCCAGGATATAAGAATCCTACAACAGGTGTTTATTACATTCCTTTTTCAGCTGATGTTACTCATATTTTGAGTGCTGACTTGATTGCGTCACTAAATACAATAAGCTCACATAGAGGAAATCCAAAAGTTAACTATTATGTTTTTCTCGGTTATAGTTTAGCAACAACTCAAGTTTCTAAAGGTGTTTCTGGTTCTTTCAAATACAAAGGAACGGTTTATAACGGTTCTGATCCAGCATTGCCTAATCTGTATGCTGCAGATGCAAGCAATTTTATAACTACGTATCATAAAGATTTTGCGGGTAACAATAACCAGGCATTGTATAATAATATTGACTTTGGTGCTGGTATTTCATTCAAACTTAGTTCAAGAGTTAATTTAGGATTTGAGGAAAGAATATCTAACTCAATGACTGGAGTTGATTTTCTTGATGGCTATATTAACGCAAAAAATGGTGTTGGTGGCGGAGCAGACAGAATGGCTTACTCTACTGTTAAACTGAACTTTAACATGGGTAATGCTTCTTCGCATACAGAACCATTGTGGTGGATTAATCCTAACAACTATATCTATAATGAAGTTGCCACTCCAAAGCACATGAAATTGCCTCCGGTTGTATTACCTGATGCTGATGGTGATGGTGTGACTGACCAGTTTGATATGGAGCCTAACACACCTGCAGGTTGTGCAGTTGATGTACATGGTGTAAGTCTTGATACAGATGGTGATGGTGTTCCTGATTGTCGTGATAAAGAAAAACTTACTCCTCAAAATTGTTTCCCTGTTAATGCTGATGGCGTTGGTACTTGCCCAGAACCTGAATGCTGCAAGAATATTCAACCTGCAGCTCCAACTTGTTCACTAGGTAGTTTGCCAAGCGTTCAATTTAGAAATGGTAGCGCTACATTGAATAGCACTGCTAAATCACTTTTAGATAATGTTGCTCAGCAATTAATGGCGAACCCAAATTGTAAAGTGAAATTAGTTGGTTATGGTGCTTCTGATAAGAGAGCTCAACAACTTAGCTGGGATCATGTAAATGCTATTAAGACTTACCTTACAGAAAAACAAGGTATTTCTGAGTCACGTATTATATTCACTTATGGTATGGAAGGTTCAGGTAATACTGTAGATTTGATTCCTACTACTGAGGAAGGACCAAACACAGTTCCGGCTCCTCATCCAAACTTAAGTAAACATTAATTTCGTATAACAAATTATAAAGCCACTGATCATTCAGTGGCTTTTTTGTTGCTATAAATTAACCAATCCTGTTCCATTTACTATCTCAAAAACAACTACCTTTGCCGCTCAATTTTTTTTCGAGTTAATAACCCTGCTTTTAAAACAAGTAAACTTAAAAATTATATGGCCGATTTAAGACTACAAAGAAATTTTGGAATTGCTGCTCATATCGATGCTGGCAAAACAACCACAACTGAGCGCATCCTTCGTTATACTGGCATGATTCATCGCATAGGAGAAGTACACGAAGGCGCAGCTACCACCGACTGGATGGAGCAAGAAAAAGAAAGAGGTATAACTATTACTTCAGCGGCTGTTAGTTGCCAGTGGAATTTTCCTACACAGCAGGGAAAACCAACTGCCGATACTAAAAAATACTATTTTAATATAATTGATACTCCGGGTCACGTAGATTTCACTGTTGAAGTTGAACGCTCAATGCGCGTATTGGATGGATTGATCGCTTTATTTTCTGCTGTTGATGGTGTAGAACCTCAAAGTGAAACTGTTTGGCGCCAGGCAAACAGATATGGTGTTCCGAGAATTGGTTTTGTTAATAAAATGGATAGAGCTGGAGCTGACTTTTTAAATGTAGTAGCGCAAGTTAAAGAAATGCTTGGCGCTAAAAGTGTACCTCTACAATTGCCAATTGGTGCAGAAGATAATTTTAAAGGTGTTGTTGACCTTATACAGATGAAAGGAATTATTTGGGACGATGCAACCGAAGGAATGACTTACAAAGAGGTTCCTATTCCTGATGATATGAAAGAAGATGTTGATTATTGGAGAGCGCAGTTAATTGAAGCAGTTGCAGAATATGATGATAAGTTATTAGAAAAGTTTTTTGATAATCCTGCCAGTATTTCTGAAGAAGAAGTGCATGAAGCGATTCGCAAAGCAACAATTGATTTAAGCATTGTACCTATGTTGTGCGGTTCTTCATTTAAAAACAAAGGCGTACAAACTGCGCTCGATGCAGTTTGCCGTTATTTGCCCTCACCGCTTGATTTGCCGGATACTATTGGCACAGACCCTGACAGTGGTGAAGAAATTACGCGCAAGGCAAATCCCAAAGAACCGTTTGCTGCATTGGCATTTAAAATAATGACTGATCCATTCGTTGGTCGTTTGGCTTTCTTCCGTTGCTATAGCGGACGTTTGGAAGCGGGCTCTTATGTAAAGAATATGCGCAGCGGTAAGAATGAGCGTATCAGCCGTATAATGAAAATGTTTGCCAATAAGCAGAACCCGGTTGATTTTATTGAGGCAGGTGATATTGCTGCTGCAGTTGGTTTTAAAGAAATAAAAACAGGTGATACTCTTTGCGACGAAGATCATCCGATAGTTTTAGAAAACATGTTCATTCCTGAGCCAGTTATATCTGTTGCTGTTGAACCAAAAACACAGGCAGATGTAGATAAAATGGGAATGGCTATTGCGAAACTTGTTGAAGAAGATCCAACGCTTCGTGTAAAAACTGATGAAGATACAGGCCAAACAATTCTTTCAGGAATGGGCGAATTGCATCTTGAGATCATTGTTGATAGAATGAAACGCGAATTTAAGGTTGAAGTAAACCAGGGTAACCCACAAGTTGCTTACAAAGAGGCATTCACAAAAACAATTGAACATCGCGAAGTATTAAAAAAGCAAACGGGTGGTCGTGGTAAATTTGCTGATATACAATTTGAAATTGGACCTGCAGATGAAGAATGGATAAAAGAAAATCCGGGAAAATCTTTCCAGTTTGTAAATGCGATTTTCGGCGGTTCTATTCCGCGCGAATTTGTGCCTGCTATTCAAAAAGGTTTTGAAAATTCAATGGGCACAGGCGTTCTCGCTGCTTATCCAATGGAAAGCATGAAAGTGCGTGTGTTCGACGGAAGTTTCCATGCCGTTGACTCAGACTCAATGAGCTTTGAGCTTTGTGCTAAATCTGGTTTTCGCGAAGCTGGTAAAAAAGCAAAACCTGTTTTATTAGAACCAATAATGAAAGTTGAAGTGGTAACACCAGATCAATATATGGGCGATGTAACAGGTGATCTAAACAGAAGACGCGGAATGCTGGAAGGCATGGATAGCCGTGGTAATGCACAGGTAATTAGGGCTAAAGTACCTTTAAGCGAGATGTTTGGTTATGTTACGCAGCTGCGTTCTTTATCATCAGGTCGTGCTACTTCTACTATGGAGTTTTCGCACTATGCACCTGCTCCAAGCAATATTGCAGAAGAAGTAATTGCGAAAAGCAAAGGCAAAGTAAAAGTGGAAGATTAATTAAAATTATAAGCAGATATTTAAAACCGTTTCATTTTATATGAAGCGGTTTTTTTATGTGAGTTTATGTTTGTGTTACTTTGAATTGTGTACATGTAATTCAGGTGAAGACACATGGAAATGAGGTGAACGAAGCTGGAAATGGACTAAATGCAGATGGAAATGCCCCGAACGTACATGGAAAGAAGATGAACGAAGGTGCGGAAGCCTCGAACGAAGTAGCGGAAGCCATGGATGAAGTTAATTCTAAAATCTCCATCGGAAATACCTGTTTATAGAATTTATTACAAAACCGTTTCAATTACTAAAGCGGTTTTTATGATTTTATATCCTGCGTGAAAACAAAGATATGTAGCTGTAAATATTAATTTACGATATTGTAAATAGAATGAAATTGCGATATTCTTACTTGTGGTTGTTAAATATTTTTTTACATTTTTATGGCAATGCACAAATAAGTGTAATCAGTCCTTGGAGCACCTCATTGAATATTGATTTCGGAAATGGACTAACTAACCCTGGTTCCCCTTTCACACAATTTTATTCTGACTTCACTTATACAACAAATAAATGTCCTGCACCCGGTAGTTATACTATTTCAAATACTGATGCATGTTTCGGGTTTATAAAAAATGACGCCGGCCATATATTCATCAATTCACATCCACAGCAAGAAAATTCTGGTTACATGATGATTGCTAACTATGGCGCTTCCTCTTTTTCAAAAACGGTATTTCGCGATACAATAAAAAATTTATGCAGCAATAATTCTTATTTATTTTGGGCAGGTATACGTAATTTAAGCAACTCAAAATGCTTTTACCCAAATTTTAGTTTTAATGTAGAAACGCTTTCAGGATCTTTAATACAAAGTTTTGAAACAGGTGATATTGGCGGAGCAACAGATAACGCTGCACCTTTTTTTGGTTATCAAGCGCCAGATATAAAAGCAACTTTCCCTTATTATTATGGCGGTATTTTTAAGTTGCCTTCAGGTATTAATGATGTCGTTCTAAAAATACTCACTAATTCATCAAACGTGCAAACATGCACAACAACTTTTGCTATCGATAATATTTTATTAACGCCTGTCGGTCCAATGCTTTCAATCGGCATGCTTAACTCTGAGGGATACATAACCAGTACATGTTTTCAAGGAAATCAGCCTATTAATCTAACATCAAATATTAGTAATGGTTATTACAATTTTGGCAACGGTTATTTTATTCCTTCAAGCTTTAGTAATCCTGCATTTCAATGGCAACAAAGTGTAGATAGTGGTTATACATGGGTAGATATACCAGGAGAAACAAATCTAACTTTATCAAAAGTGTTTAATATACCGGATACTTTTTTTGTACGGCTACGAGGTTCAGAAGACAATAATATCAGTAATCCTAATTGCAGTATAACATCAAACATTATACAAATAAATGTTGATGGCCCGTTGAAGGATTATAATATAACAAGCAATTCGCCCGTTTGCGAAGACAGTGATATAGTTTTGAATTTAAGCGGTGGGGCAACTTATATTACTACAGGTCCAAATGGTTTTTATGACAACTCATCTTACCCGCATGTTTATCATCCAGTGCTCATAGACAGCGGTTGGTATCATTCACAAATAATAACCCAGGGTGGATGTTTTGCCAATGATAGCACGTTTGTAAAAGTTATTGGACCAAACGCATCAGCAAGTATTTTTCCCGACTCAATTTGTTATGGTAAAACAGTTCAGTTAAGTGCAACCGGTGGCAAAACTTATTTGTGGTCGCCGTCAACATATTTGAATAATACAAACATCGCGAATCCAATATCAACACCACTTGCAACAATAAAATATCAAGCTCAGATAACGGATGAATTTGGATGTAGTGCATTTCATTCAGTAACAGTAAAAGTTCGCGACAGCATTTTAAAAGCCGCGTTTAATAGTGCAAATGTTTTTTGCCCGAATGATGTAGCATTGTTTGCAGATTCAAGCATCGGGAAAATTAAAGAATGGTATTGGAGTTTTGGTAATGGTCAAACAAGCGTTCAAAAAAATCCTCCATCACCCAAATACAATAACGAAAGCAATAAAATTTATCCGGTACAATTGATAGTTACAGATTCAGCAAATTGCGCAGATACTTTAATCAAATTCATAAAGGTTGTTAATAATTGTTATATAGCTGTACCTTCTGCATTTACACCTAATGGCGATGGTCTAAACGATTATCTCTATCCTTTAAATGCATATAAAGCAACCAATCTTTTATTCAAAGTATACAATCGTTTGGGAAAAATTATGTTTGAAACGAAGGACTGGACAAAAAAATGGGATGGGAAATTAAATGGTATTTCGCAACCGCCGGGAACTTATGTTTGGATTTTGACATACACTGATGCGTCCAATCAAAAGATTTTTTTAAAAGGAACGACTGTATTAATACGATAAATCTTTTAAAGAAAATCTACATATCATTCACAATTTTCTTATAGCTTGTTACAACACCTTTAATTAAGGATGAGCTAAAACCCTGGTGTTCCATTTCGTTTAAACCGGCAATAGTGCAACCTTTAGGTGTAGTCACTTTGTCAATTTCCTGTTCCGGATGCGTGTGTTTTGTAAGTAAAAGTTCTGCGGCACCTTTCACTGTTTGTGCTGCAATTATTGAAGCAGTTGCAGCATCAAAACCAATTTCAATTCCACCCTGAATATTTGCTCTTATATAACGCATAGCATATGCAGTTCCGCAAGCACCAAGCACAGTGGCAGCATCCATTAATTTTTCTTCAATAAAAACAACTTTGCCTAGATTACTAAAAACGTCTGCCACAAATTTTGTTTGCTTAACATTTGCATTCACGCTGCAAATACACGTTATGCTTTGCTGAATTGCAATTGCTGTATTGGGCATAGCTCTGAAGAAAGTGAATTTATCGCCCAATATCTCCCGGAGATCTTTAATCCAAACGCCTGTCATTACGCTAATAAGTTGATGCTTGTCTGGCTTAATAACATCTTTTAATTGCAGTAAAATATCTTTTACCTGGAAAGGTTTTACAGCAAGTATTATCCATTTAGCATACATCGCTGCATCAATATTGTTATTGCTTACCATTACACCGCGTTCTTCTAAAGCGCTAAGTGTGTTAATATTTCTTTTAGTGATGATGATATGTTCAGGCTTTGAAAACTTACTATTTATTAAACCTTCAGCAATCGCGCTTCCTAAATTACCACCACCAATTATTGCGATTTTTTCATTCATAAAATATTATTATAAGATTTCAATGATATGACAATTTAAAATTAAAAAGCCGCTTCTTTTTTTGAAGCGGCTTTAATAAGTATTAGAAACCTACCTCAAAAATAAAAGTTCTCTGTATTTCGGCAGTGTCCACGTTTTATCATTTACAAGTGTTTCAAGCTTGTCTGCATGATAACGAATGTCATCAAAATATTGTTCCTTCACCTGGCTGTTATATGCAATAGCTTTTGTACGTGTATCAGTCATATTATTTGCTATTTTTCTTTCTTCAACCATTGCATTCACTTTTGTATAAACTTCCTGGAGGTGATTGGAAATTTCGTTTAGAATTTTTGTTTGCGCTGAATAAGAAGATTCAGATATGCCCGCTTCTTTTAAACCCTTTATATTTTTTATTAGTAAATTTTGATATTCCAGCGCATCAGGAATGATGTGATTAATTGCCAGATCACCCATTACCCTTGCTTCTATCTGTACTTTCTTAATATATTTTTCTAACTCAATTTCATGACGCGCTTCCAATTCTGTATGCGTATAAACATCGTTGCTTTCAAATAAATGTTTGGCTTTATCTGTAACCATTGCATCCAAAGCAAGCGGCGTTGTACGAACATTTGGCAATCCGCGGCGTTCTGCTTCATGATGCCATTCTTCGCTGTAACCATCTCCTTCAAACAAAACTTTTTTGCTTTCAACAATGTAACGCTGTATTACATGCATGATCGCAATTTCTTTTTTATCTCCTTTTTCAATCATTGCATCAACATCGCTTTTAAACTTCTTTAATGTTTCTGCCATAATTGTGTTTAAAGCTATCATGGCATTTGCACAGTTTGCTGATGAGCCAACAGCTCTGAATTCAAATTTATTTCCGGTGAAGGCAAAAGGTGAAGTGCGATTACGATCTGTGTTATCTAATAACAATTCAGGAATGCTGCGATGTAAATCTAACTTAAGAATTGCTTCATCTTGTTCATCAAACTTATCACCAACACGTGCTTCAATATCATTTAAAACTTTACTAAGATATTCGCCAATGAATACAGATATAATTGCAGGCGGCGCTTCGTTTGCACCCAAACGGTGATCGTTTGCAGCTGATGCTATTGATGCTCTCAATACATCTGCATAATCATGTACAGCTTTTATTGTGTTAACAAAAAAAGTAAGAAACATTAAATTGGTTTTTGGCGTTTTGCCCGGCGCTAATAAATTAACGCCTGTGTCTGTCGCCATGCTCCAGTTATTATGCTTACCGTTACCATTTATTCCTGCGAACGGTTTTTCATGCAGCAGCACTCTTAAACTATGTCTTCTTGCAACACGGTCCATAACATCCATCATTAAAGTGTTGTGATCAACTGCAAGATTTACATCTTCAAAAATGGGCGCACACTCAAACTGAGAAGGCGCTACTTCATTATGTCTTGTGCGAAGAGGAATTCCGAGTTTATAACATTCAGCTTCATAGTCACGCATAAATGCATACACTCTTTCGGGAATAGAACCGAAGTAATGATCTTCTAACTGCTGACCTTTTGCCGGTGCTGCACCAAAAACAGTTCTGCCTGTTAATACCAAATCAGGCCGTGCATTTGCAAGACCTTCATCTACTACAAAATATTCCTGCTCCCAACCCAATGTTGCAGTTACACGTGTTACGTTTCGATCAAAATAATTACAAACATCTACGGCAGCTCTATTTAATGCTTCCAATGCTTTTAATAATGGAGCTTTATAGTCTAACGATTCTCCTGTATAAGAAACAAAAATGGTTGGAATACATAATGTTTTTCCTTCGCCAATTTCAATAATAAAGGGTGGTGAAGAAGGATCCCACGCTGTATAACCACGCGCTTCAAAAGTTGCTCTTAAACCACCACTCGGAAATGAAGATGCATCGGGTTCTTGCTGAATTAAAGCGCCACCATCAAATTCTTCAATAGGTGTTCCATCACTTTTTATGGTGAAGAATGAATCGTGTTTTTCTGCAGTAGTTCCTGTTAGTGGCTGAAACCAGTGCGTAAAATGTGTTACGCCTTTGCTTTCTGCCCAAGACCTTATTCCGTTTGCAATTTGATGTGCTGCCGCACGATCAATTTTTTTTGAATCTTTAATGCTTGATGAAATGCTTTTAAAAGCTTCATCACTTAAAAATTTTCTTGCAGTCTTTAGCGAGAAAACATTCTCTCCAAAAATAGATGTGATTTTTGTTGACCCTGCAACACTTATAGCGCCTGCATCTTTGGTTAGATTACTTACAGCCTGAAATCGTAATGACATATTGATATTTTAGTTTTCAAACAAAGCAAACAAATTTTTTCCTTCACAGCAATTTTTATTGATATATGTGAAAAAATAAAAAACTCCGGTTGAAATACCGGAGTTTCTATAAAATTTAAAAGAAAATTTAAGCTGCTTCAGCATTTTTTTGAACTTGAGCCGACTTTACAGTTTTAATAATTCTTGCCGCAACTTTATATGGATCTGCAGAAGAGTTTGGGCGACGATCTTCCAAATAGCCCTTCCATCCACGTTGAACACTTGTTATGGGGATTCGTATTGATGCACCACGATTAGAAACGCCGTAACTGAAGTCATAAATACTTGCAGTTTCGTGTTTGCCGGTTAAACGCATGTGGTTATCTGCTCCATATACTTCAATGTGCTCATCAACAAACGGGCGGAAGGATTCACAAATAGCTTCAAATACTTCTTTGCTGCCGGCCGTGCGTAATGTTGTATTTGAGAAATTGGCGTGCATACCAGAGCCATTCCAGTCAAGCGCACCTAATGGTTTGCAGTGCCAGTTGATTGAAACGCCATATTTTTCAGCTGTTCTTTCTAACAGGTAGCGAGCAATCCACATTTGATCGCCGGCTAATTTTGCACCCTTTGCAAAAATCTGAAACTCCCATTGACCAGTTGCAACTTCAGCATTAATACCCTCAACATTCAACCCTGCATCTAAACAAGCATCTAAATGTTCTTCAACAATATTTCTTCCGAAAGCATTTTTTGCACCAACTGAACAATAGTATGGACCCTGCGGACCAGGATAACGTCCTTCAGGAAAGCCTAAAGGTTTATTTGTTTCAGGATTCCAAAGAAAATATTCCTGCTCAAAACCAAACCAAAAATCATTGTCATCATCATCTATAATAGCACGGCCGTTAGAGGCATGAGGAGTACCATCTGCATTTAAAACTTCACACATCACTAAGTATCCATTTTTTCTTTGAGGGTCTTTTACATGATATACGGGCTTTAATAAGCAGTCAGAAGAACCGCCGGGGGCCTGTTCTGTTGAAGAGCCATCAAAGCTCCACATTGGTAAATCT
>DASZUY010000129.1:0-5846 GCA_035547495.1 Parafilimonas sp.
AAACACATCTTTTGGAAACGGTGCTGATGTTAGTCCGGTTGTTTTTATGCGGATATTTTTCCAATACATTTTTTTTCCTGCCATGCTTGCGTTACTTACTGCGTGCACTTGCAAAGCAATAAAACCATCATGCGAAACGTCATCAATTAAATATGAAACAGGTTCATCGTTCAACCATGTTTTAATTGTGTTACCGATGGCTTCTACTTTGTAATGATTCCATTCACCAACTTTAAATGCATTTTGTGCAGAAGGATTTAATGTAACAGGATACAACCATCCGCGCCTTCCTTCTTCATAAATTCCGCCGCTCCATTTTCTTGATGAAGGATCTTCTTCAACCTGGTAACCGTATACACGACCTTTATTTTTTCCATTCATTTCATCTGCATTAAAATGACTTCTTATCTGCACGCCACTATTGCTTGAAGTATCATCGATCTTTGCATCAAATTCTAAAATAAAATCGCCGTAATTTTTTTCTGTTGCAAGAAAAGTGTTGGGCGAACCGGCGACAGAAGTTCCAACGATCATATTGTTTTCAACGGTGTATTCTCCGCTGCCAACTGTGCGTTTCCATCCATTCAAATCTTTTCCATCAAATAAATTTGTAAAACCGTTTTGCGCGAAAAGAGAAAAGGAAACAATCAAACAAAGGAAAAACAAAACAATATTTTTCATATGATGCATTTGAGATGAAGGTAGCAAGGTTTTTATTTTTATGCAAGCAGAACAAATAAAGACCAATTAAAACTTATCGTTCAAACGAAAACAATTTTGCATTTTCATTTTGTTTGCCGCAAATAATATCACGTAAAATTTCTGCAGCAACAACGCTAAATGTAATTCCGTTACCGCCAAAACCCAATGCATAATATGTGTTCGGCGTTTTTTTATATGCACCGATGTATGGTAATGAATCTTTTGTTTTACCAAACGTTCCGCTCCATACAAACTCTTTTTTAAATTCTATGCCGGGCAAAATTTTATTTAAATCTTTTTGTAATTGTCTTGCTTTTTTATCGAGCAAAGTTTGCCGTGTAAAAGAATTGCTGAAGCGTTCATCTCTTCCGCCAACAATAATCCTGTTGTCGGCTGTAAGTCTTGTATATAAATATGGATCATCAGTACTCCACATCATTGTATCATTCTCCCAATATTTATTTTTTTCTGAAGATTGTTCGGATGCAATAGCATAGGTGCAGTAAAAATCAACAATATCTTTTGAAATAAAATTTACCACTTCGTATCCTGTCGCATTAATAATATTTTTAGTTTGAATGATGCAACCATTTTCTGTGGTAAGCGAAGGATTTTTTTTATACTGAATATTCGAAATGCATGTTCTGTCAAAAACCTTTAAGCCTTTTTTTGTAGAATGCTCAAGAAGCGCATGTGTTAGTGTGTAAGCATTGGTAATGCAACCTTGTTCAGAAAGAATCGCATATTCAGCCTTTAAACCAAATTGTTTTTTTAATTCTCCCGATGATAAAAACGAAACATTAAACCCAGCTTCTTTTCTTGCAGCAAATTCTTTTTGCATAAATTTTTTTTCTGAGCGATGTGTTGAATAAAACAAACTGCAGGTTCTCTCATAATCTTTAAAATTTATTTCATTCATTATGTTTATAAGCGTATCGATCGCATCGCCGCATAATTTATACGTTCGCGTTGCGGCATCAATGCCAACTTTATCTTTTAGAATATGCAATGGCTCGTCAAGCTCATATTGTAATAATGAAGTGCTTGCGCAAGTGCTGCCCAAACCAATCGTTCTGCCATCAACTAATATACAATCAATGCCTGCGTTTACAAGATAATAAGCGGTCAATGCTCCGGAAATGCCGCCACCAATAATTACTGTTTGTGTTTCTTTATTTTCTGTAAGCTTTGGATAAGAATTTATCAATCCATCTTTAATAAGCCAAAAAGGTAAGCCGCCCGTTAAGTGCATGCGAGAAACGTTTTAATAAACATACATAACATTCAGTAAAATATTTTGTTTATTGATTTGGCATTTATCTAATGATGATTTTGTTTTTTAATTCAACGCGTTCATATATTTGAAGACATAAATTTTTTACAATGAAAAGAATCTGCTTGCTCGTTGTCATTTCAATATTTACATTACTATTGGTGAATGCACAAACAACGAATTATCAGCAAGACGCTAAGATGAACAAATTCGTTAGCGACCTTATGGCGAAGATGACGCTGGAAGAAAAGATTGGTCAGTTAAATCTGGTTACGCCCGGTGGTGCTGTTACTGGTTCAGTTGTTAGCACCGATGTTGATGCTAAAATTCGCAACGGGCAAGTGGGTGGTTTGTTTGGAATAAATGGTCCTGATCAAATTCGGCAGGCACAAGATATCGCTGTAAAAAATTCACGGTTACATATTCCTTTAATTTTTGGTTTAGATGTAATACATGGTCATCGCACTATTTTTCCAATACCGTTGGGTTTATCTTGTTCATGGGATATTCCGATGATCGAACACAGTGCACGCATTGCTGCAACAGAAGCATCCGCAGATGGATTGAACTGGGTGTTTTCACCGATGGTTGATATTGCCCGCGATCCGCGCTGGGGACGCATTGCAGAAGGTGCAGGTGAAGATCCTTTTCTCGGTTCTAAGATTGCTGCGGCAATGGTTCGCGGTTACCAGGGAAATGATTTAAAAGCAAACAACACAGTAATGGCTTGCGTGAAACATTATGCATTGTATGGCGCTGCGGAAGCCGGTCGCGATTATAATACGGTTGATATGAGCCGCATCAGGATGTTTCAATATTATTTGCCGCCTTACAAAGCTGCGGTGGATGCAGGTGTGGGCAGTGTGATGAGTTCTTTTAATGAAGTGGATGGAATTCCTGCAACAGGCAATAAATTTTTGCTGACAGATGTTTTGCGCAACATGTGGGGCTTTAAAGGCTTTGTGGTGAGTGATTATACTTCTGTGAGTGAAATGGAAAATCATGGTGAAGGAGATCTGCAACAGGTTTCAGCATTGGCATTGAATGCAGGTTTGGATATGGACATGGTGAGCGAAGGTTTTCTCAATACATTAAAAAAATCTTTGCAAGAAGGAAAGGTTACACAGAAACAAATTGATGATGCATGCAGAAGAATTTTGGAAGCAAAATATAAATTGGGTTTGTTTGATGATGCTTATCGTTATTGCGATGATGAACGTGCAAAGACTGCAATATTAACTGATAGCAATCGTTTGGCTGCGCGACAATTTGCAGAACATTCTTTCGTGTTGTTGAAGAATGCAAATAATGTTTTGCCTTTAAAAAAATCCGGAACCATTGCATTGATCGGTCCGCTGGCAGATAATCAAAGAAACATGTTGGGCACATGGAATATTCGTGGCGAATACAGTGAGGATATTACAGTGATGCAAGGGATTAAAAATATTGCCGGCAGTAACGTGAATGTTTTATATGCAAGAGGCGCAAACATCAGCGATGATTCAATGGTAATTGCAAACACAAACACGCTTGGAAAGGAAATTGATATTGACAGCCGCACACCACAGCAAATGATTGATGAAGCTGTTGCAACTGCTAACAAAGCCGATGTTGTTGTTGCATGTTTGGGTGAAGCTGCCGACATGAGTGGTGAAGCAAGCAGCATGAGTGATATTAGGCTGCAACAAAGTCAAAGAAATTTATTGCAGGCTTTAATTGCAACAGGCAAACCCGTTGTTGTTGTTTTATTTAATGGCAGACCGATGGTATTGCCATGGGAAAATAAAGTTGCAACAGCAATTTTAGATGTTTGGTTTCCCGGAACTGAAGCCGGCAATGCCATTGCAGATGTGTTGTTTGGCAACTATAATCCTTCCGGAAAATTGAGTACAACGTTTCCGCAGAATGTTGGACAAATTCCGATTTATTACAATCATAAAAATACAGGCAGACCTTTAATGCCCGGCGATGGTCATAAATTCAAATCAGATTATTTGGATGTAACAAATGAACCACTATATCCTTTTGGTTATGGTTTAAGTTATACGCATTTTTCTTTTGGTGATATTCGTTTAAGCAAAACGAGTGTAAGTGGTACAGAAAGTTTAACAGCAAGTGTTACTGTTACCAATGATGGCGACTATGATGGAGAAGAAGTGGTAGAAATGTATTTGCATGATAAAGTTGCTTCGATAACTCCGCCTGTAAAAGAATTAAAAGGTTTTCAGAAAATATTTTTGAAAAAAGGCGAAAGCAAAGATGTTGTGTTTAACATTAATCACAGCGATTTAATGTTTTACGATAAAGATTTAAAATTAATTGCAGAGCCCGGAGATTTTGATGTGATGATTGGTGATAATTCAAGAGATGTGAAGAGCGCTACGTTTACGTTAAAATAGTTTATTGAATCAAAATTGCAAAAGCTAACTCTGTAATCATTTTATTGATTTTTAAAGCGATTCCATCGTGTATTGCTTAACAGCATCTACTAATTCATTTTTTAAATCTTCCCACGTGATTTTATTATTCGTATCAGGGTCTGGTTCAATATCAGCTTTTTCAAAATCAGTTAAGCTATGAATAATAAAGCCAATATCAATTTGTGGAAATTTAGAAATAAAAATTTTAAGCATTTCACCAAGTGAAAATCTTTTAAGCAAAGTTGCAATATCCCAGTAATCTTTTTTTGCATTGCGGTTACTTGCAGCCTGTAGTTTCATTGGAATAATGTCTTCAACACTCAATAGCCTTGTGCCTTCAATAATATCAAAGGAATGTAGCCAGGGAAAAGGATATAAAACAAAATCAACTTTTACATCATTAATGCTGAACATCATTGTTTGATTTTGCTCAAACAATAATTCGACAGATGCAAATTTTTTTGTAATGATTTGAAATACCAAGTCGGTTTTAAAATTGACATTAGTAAAAAAATCAAGGTCAACCGAAAGCCGGTGATTCATTCTTAAAGCAAGACTTGTACCACCACCTAAAGAAAATGATTCGAGTTCTTTTATGGAGCAAATTGCTTTTAGTAATTCCAGGGTAGCGGGTGGAACTGCATTTTGGTATAGCATGTAAAATTTGTTTTTTGTAAATGCAGTATTGCACATAAAAAACTAATAACAGGTTTGCGCAGGTAACCTGCATTTATAATTTCTTTTCGTATTCTATGCAATCCGTAAAATTTCATTATTGCAAGTTGGTCTGCCCATGTTCCGTAATTAAAAATTTTTTCCATTACATACAATGAATTTTTTTCATAATCAATTTCAGAAAAACGAACATCCCAAAATGCTTTTTTAGAAATATCAGGTTTTTGCATACTCAAAACTAATCAGAAATTTATTGACAGGTGCTTGAAGTAATGAACATTAATTACAGCGATTTAATGTTTTATGATAAAGATTTAAAACTAATTGCAGAGCCCGGAGATTTTGATGTAATGATTGGTGGAAATTCAAAAGATGTAAAGAGTGCAACGTTTACGTTAAAATAAACTGAACACTCTATCTATTTATAAAACCTGTCAGGCTTTAAAACCTAACAGGTTTTTTATTTTAATCACTATTTATCTTTATGCAATTATTATACATAATGATACAGGTTGGCAACTACAACACACTTAAAGTTTCGCGTAAAACAGATTTTGGTTTTTATTTGGATGATGGCGGAGATGGAATTCTTTTACCAAAAAGATTTGTGCCACGAGGATTAAGAACTGGTGATGAAATTAAAGTGTTCATTTATCATGATTCTGAAAACTGTTTAATTGCTACAACACAAGAACCCAAAGGTGTTGTTGGTGATATTGTTTCATTAAAATGTGTTAGTACAACAGAGCATGGCGCTTTTTTAGACTGGGGTTTGA
>DASZUY010000130.1:0-3721 GCA_035547495.1 Parafilimonas sp.
TTAAACACAATAAAATTAATTGATGCAACATTGAAGGTGGAAACACCTTATGGCAGTTGCTGGCATAGATATATAAAAGATGGATATGGTGAAGATGAAAACGGAAATCCTTATGATGGCACTGGTATAGGTCGAGCATGGCCTTTGCTTACAGGCGAAAGAGCGCATTATGAAATAGCTGCAGGCAATTTTACAGAAGCGAAAAAATTAATAAAAGCAATGGAGGCTTTTGCAAACAACGAATTGTTACCTGAGCAAATTTGGGATACAGATGATATTCCTGAAAAGGAATTGTTTTTTGGAAGACCATCTGGTTCTGCAATGCCATTAACGTGGGCGCACTCAGAATATATAAAGCTTTGCGCATCTTTAAAAAATAAAAAAGTTTTTGATATGCCAGTGCAAACGCAGGAGCGCTATCTTAAACAACATATAAAAAGCACGCACGAAGTCTGGCGCTTTAATCTTCAGCGAAAAAATATTTCAACAGATAAAAATCTGCGTATTGAAGTTCTTGAAAATGCTGAAATAGTTTGGACGGATGATGACTGGAAAACAAGCAACAAAATTGCTACAACAAACCCGGGTATTGATATATTTTTTGCTGACATACCTACACGTAATAAAAAAGATTGCAAAATTGAGTTCACATTTTTCTGGACAAAAACAAATAACTGGGAAAACAGGAATTATATTGTAGTTGTTGATTAACGGAGCAATACGAGACAGAAAATTATATAAGCGCTGTTATATTTTGTTACAGGTCTGGTTTTTGATTAACTATTAATAAAATTATTTCCAATGAGAAGACCTGAGCATATTCCCAGATTTTCGAAAGCCTTATTGGCTGGCGCTTTAACCGGCATAATTGCAACGATAATCAACCTTATTTACAATGTTGCGTTCAGAAGCATCACCAAATTTGTTCCTGATGAAGAATTCAATTTCTTCTCCATTACACTCGCTTCAATGATTGTATTAGTGCTTATTGGCTTGTTGTATTTTTTATGTATACGATACATTAGTGATGTTGTTTTTTTTGTAACGATAGCTATTTTAGTTATTGCATTTGTTTGCATAACAGCATTTGCTCACACAAACTCCAGCGAAGGCGCTTTCTACGGCGATCATGGTCTTGTTGCAGGATTTATAATTATCGGAGGAGTATTAGCATTAACGTTACTGCCGTATTTATACAATCATCCTAAAATGTTTCTATAGCTAAATTTTAAAGTAAATTCTGTACAATGATCTCGTTTATATTATTTTCAATCATCGGTTTTATTGTGTTAGGCTGGATTGTTTTCATCCTGATAAAAAGATCAAGACAAAAGAAGCAATAACACTATAATTTGTTGTAAAGTGAATCGGTACATGCTTTGCAGAACAGTTGTGAATGGATATTAAAACATCAGCCAAGTCTTTTCAAAAACAAAAAGAAGTAAAAGATTTGCATAATCCTGCCCGTCAAAAATTATGGATCGGCGGGTATTTGATTTTATGTGCTGCAAGTCTTTTATTATATTTTTTATTTCGCTTAAAAACATTCGATGTTATAAGCGCATACCGAAATGTATTGCTTAAGTTGTTGCTTGCTGCGGCAGCTGCTTTTGCTGTTTTAATTCTTGCAAGAATACTGCAGGGAATTATAGCAAAGCATTCACATGCGCGTGCCGTTCAATATAACATCATTCGGCTTATCAGGCTTATCACAATTGTTATTATTGCCTTTATTTTTATCAGTTTTCTTAATTCGAATTGGTATACTGCTGCAGTATCGTTAGGATTAATTTCCTTATTGCTTGGCTTTGCATTGCAAACACCAATAGCTTCATTAATTGGTTGGTTTTATATAGTGATTCGTGCGCCTTATAAAGTTGGAGACAGGATACAAGTTTCACAATTCACCGGAGACGTGGTAGAGATAAATTATTTTGATACTACGCTGTGGGAATTTGCCGGTAATTATATGACGAATGACCTGCCAAGCGGAAGACTAATTCGATTTCCCAACAGTTTGGTTTTCCAGGATGAGATTTATAATTATTCATGGCAAAAGTTTCCGTACATCTGGAATGAAATTCCATTTCATGTAGCATATCAAAGCGATTTAGATTGGATTGAAAACACTATTCGCACCGTTGCAAAAGCAGAATTGCCTGCAGAAATGGAAGAGCATGTGAGAAATTTACGCGAACTAATTAAGGAAACGCCGGTGGATGAAATTGAAATAAAAGAATATCCATTTGTAAATTTTCGCATCAATGCAAATACATGGGTTGAAGTGCTACTGGTATATTTGGTTGATCCTAAAAAAGCTTCTGCTGTAAGAACAAATTTGATAAGAAAAATATTGGCTGCATTAATTGCAGAACCAGGTAAAGTGATGTTTCCAAAAGGTGATAACAGGTAAAAATCTACTATTCATTTTTATACGCTACCACATGTTGCTTCGCTTTTCCTAAACCTTCAATTCCGCATTCAACAATATCGCCGGGCTTTAAATAAACTTGCGGATTCATACCCAAACCAACACCTGCAGGTGTGCCGGTTGAAATAATATCACCAGGCAACAAAGTCATAAACCGGCTCACATAAGAAATTACATACGCTACATTAAAAATAAAATTGCACGTGTTACCATCCTGCATTTTTTTACCGTTCACCGTAAGCCATAGCGGTAAATTATTTACATCATTTATTTCATCTTTTGTAACAAGATATGGTCCCACAGGCGCAAACGTATCGCAGCCTTTTCCCTTATCCCATGTGCCGCCACGCTCCATTTGAAACTCGCGTTCGCTCACATCATTGTGCAAAACATATCCAGCTACGTAATGCAGCGCATCTGCTTCTTCAACATAACTTGTTTTTGTTCCCATGACAACAGCTAACTCAACTTCCCAATCTGTTTTTTTAGAATTGCGCGGAATAACAATATTATCATTCGGTCCAATTAATGCAGTTGTTGATTTCAAAAAAATAACGGGTTCTTTTGGTGGTGCCGCGCCTGTTTCTTTTGCGTGATCAACATAATTCAAACCAATGCATACAATTTTTGAAGGTCTTGCAACCGGGCTACCTAAACGCATATCAGCAGAAATTTCAGGCAAAGCGTTTTGATGACCATCAACAAACTTTTGTAGCCTTCTTATGCCATCATTTTCAAAAAAATTTTCATTGTAATCTTCACCAAAAGCAGATGTATCATACATAACATCGCCGATAACAATTCCTGTTTTTTCTTTGTTTAATTCACCAAAACGGATCAGTTTCATTTTAAATTTTTTAGGCTGAATAATTATGTATTTAATTTTAAAAAGCCACCATCAACAGGGTAATCGGTGCCTGTAAGAAATGCAGCTTCATCACTGCACAAAAATAAAATTACAGATGCAACTTCTCCCGGCTTTGCCATTCTGCCAATTGGTTGGGTTTTCGATAATTTTTCAAACATCTCTTTCTCTTTTCCGGGATAATTTTTCGCCAGAAAATTATCTACAAACGAAGTGTGCACACGTGCAGGTGAAACAGCATTGCAGCGAATATTATCTTTTAAATAATCTTTCGCAACCGATAAAGTCATCGAAGCAACAGCACCTTTGCTCATTGAATAAGCAAACCTGTCATCAAGTCCAACAATTGCAGCAACAGAACTTACATTAACAATTATGCCGCCTTTGTTTTTCTGCATTAAAGGAATTGAAGCAAACAAACAATT
>DASZUY010000131.1:0-2793 GCA_035547495.1 Parafilimonas sp.
GGCATATCATCTTTATGCACCGGTTTTAAAACATCAGCATACTTTACATGCTTTAAACCAAAAGCTAGCCATATCATGCTAAACACCATTCCAAAACCTGCAGCAGAAAAAGCCCAGCCCCATGTATAATGATTACGCAAAAAAGCAGCAACAAAATTGCAAACGAATGCACCGATGTTTATGCCCATATAAAAAATGTTGTAGGCAACATCTTTCTTTGGTTTCAGATCAGGGCGGTTGTAAATGTTACCAAGTAATGTGCTGATATTGGGTTTAAAAAATCCATTGCCAATAATGGCAGAAGTTAATCCTAAATACATTACCAGATCGCTGCCGTTTAACGCAATTAAAAAATAGCCGATCGCTAATAAAGTTCCGCCTAAAAAAATAGATTTTGTATAACCCAAATACCTGTCTGCAATTAAACCACCAATAAACGGTGTTAAATAAATCAACGCAACATAACTGCCTACAATGCTTACTGCAGCAGCATTATCCAAACCTCTGCCACCATGACCAACTGTATCGGTTAAATACAATAAAAAAATTCCAACCATTAAGTAATAACCAAACCGTTCCCACATTTCAGTAAAAAATAAAACATATAATCCGCGGGGATGTTTGCCTGTTGCAGTTGCTGGTTGATTCATGGTAATGATTTTCGTTAGAGAATTTATTGATGGCTCAAAATAAGCAGAAATTTCTATAAACAAATATGAATATACCGGAGCAGGTATTTGTTATTACAAAAACTATTTGCTATGATATTTCACAAGTTCATCAATCGGTTGCTTTATAATATTTCCTAACTCCATTTCATAACTATTGCACAGCGATGCAATCACATCTCTAAAACCATAAGCAATACTTCCTGTAAAGTGAATTGGATACAACCAGCTTTCATGATACTTGCGCAGGTGCGTAAAAAAGAAATCGTTCAAACCATCCTCAATTATATTTTCAATCATATAATGATTCCTGTTTTCTGCAAGAAAAATAGCGAACGAAGCGAGATAACGATTTGGTTGCGGTTGTTTGTAAACATGATCTAAAATTTCAGCAGCAGATATATTATATTTTTTATCGAAGGCAAGCATCAGCTCTTCATCAAATGTTTTATATAAATAGTGCTGCAATACTTTTTTACCAAGATAAGCGCCGCTGCCTTCATCACCCAAAACATAACCCAAACCCGGGCTGTTCTTTAAAATCTTTTTGCCATTATAGTAGCACGAATTACAACCTGTACCTAAAATACATGCAATACCTTTTTCATTTTTACAAAGCGCTCTTGCCGCACCCAGTAAATCTGTTTGCACTTCAATTGCAGTCTCGCTAAATATTTTCCTTAATACTGATCGGATAAAGCTTTTGTTTTTATCATCTTTTAAACCAGTGCCATAAAAAAATACGTGCTCAATTTTTTGCTGTTTAAGTTTAGGTAATAATTCTTTGTTCAGCGAAGCGATAATTTCATCACCAGATAAAAAATAAGGACTAATTCCCTTTGTAATAATTTTCTTTTTTCTGCCGTTATTTAAATAGCACCATTCGCATTTGGTAGAGCCACTATCGGCAATTAATATACCGTTCATCTATGTATTTAATAATTCGTTTTAAAATATGTGAGTATAATTGCAAAGGTTATTATGATATTCGCATTCGGGCATCAAGTTAAAGAATCAAAAATATATGGTTAGAAAAAAAGTTCAGGTATGGTTACCACTGATTTTTTCCCTGGTGATGATTTTGGGTATGGTAATCGGTTATAAGCTGAGAGAAAATACTTCAGGAGGCGATTCCTTTTTAAAAAATAATGACAGAACACCATTGGAAGAAGCCATCAGTCTTATTCAAAATAAATATGTTGACAAAGTTCATTTAGACAGCATTGAAGCACCTGCCATTAGCGGTGTATTAGATCAGCTTGATCCACATTCAATTTATATTCCTGCAACGAATGTTGAAAGCATGAATGAAGATTTACAAGGTGGCTTCCAGGGTATCGGCGTAGAATTTCAAATGATAAAAGATACGGTGAATGTGATGAACGTAATTCCCGACGGACCTTCTTATAAAGCAGGTGTTGAGATCGGCGATAAAATAATTGCGGTGAATGATACATTCAATTTAACCGGCAAAAATATTTCTACGGATGATGTTCGCAAACAACTCCGCGGACCTGCGAATAGCGATGTTGAAGTAACAGTATTGCGCAACGATAAACCCAAACAAATAAAAATTATTCGGGGCAATATTCCGCTGTATTCTTTGGATGCCGCTTACATGATAAATTCAAACACCGGTTATATTAAGCTTAATAAATTTTCTGAAACTACTTACCAGGAATTTATGGGCGCGATGGAAAAACTGCAAAAGCAAAACATGCAGCAATTGATTCTTGATTTGCGTGATAATGGCGGCGGCATCATGCAGGAAGCTGTAGAAATTGCTGATGAATTTTTAGATGACGATAAATTAATTGTTTACACGCAAGGTGTGCATTCGCCCAGACAGGATTATCGCGCCAGTAAAGATGGTGTTTTTGAAAAAGGAAAATTAATTGTACTGGTTGACGAAACTTCCGCATCTGCGAGCGAAATTCTTGCAGGCGCTTTGCAGGATTGGAACAGGGCAACAATTATCGGCAGAAGAACATTTGGTAAAGGTTTAGTTCAACAGCAATTTAATTTATCTGATGGTTCTGAATTGCGCTTAACGGTTGCACGCTATTACACGCCTGTTGGCAGAAATATTCAAAAACCATACGACAAAGGAAAAGAAGAATATGAA
>DASZUY010000132.1:0-5124 GCA_035547495.1 Parafilimonas sp.
TTACAGCATAGTCAACAACTTCTCCTTCATCATTTCCAATAAAAAATTTTGATGCAACTTTTTTTACCGGTAAAACGCCCAGGTAAATATTTTTTGTTAACCGGTTGTTTAATTCAACTTCTCTTTCGCAATAAAATTTTCTTTTTTCCAAAGTTGAAAAATCAAGAAAGGAATACTTAATTGGTTTTTTAATCTTATAAACAAAGTCATCGCAAATAATTACCCAGGAAATATGCGTCTCAATTAGATCAACGGAGTCTGTTTCCAAAGGAAAGCTGCCGTTGTTAATTAATCTATTTATATTTTCTCTGTTCATTTTTTTTGAAAGAAATAATCAGAGGCTTTGTCCAGCATTTCAGTTATGTTGCTGTTGGTTGAGCGTAAAATCAAATGCTCATTTTTAGGCAAGCGCCATTTGCTTTTTATTTCCTTATATACGTCAAAATTAGCATCGCTGTTTTTTCGAGGTAACAACAGCCGTTGTTTTATTAAATCTTCATCAGCATAAATTTCAATAATGCAAACTCTCGAAATTTTTTTTGCTGCATCTATAAATTTTTGCCTGATTTCAATATCAGAAAACGTAGCATCTAAAACAACTTCTTTATAAGTTGCTGTTTTCAGCATTCGTTTCATCATTTCTTCATACACCAACGCCTTTTCATTTTCTGTATATGATGATGATTGTTTAAACAATTCCCTCCTAACTTCATCGCTGCTTATGTATGCTGCATGCAGCATTTGTGCAACGCGCTCTGCAAAATAAGTTTTGCCAGAGCCCGGCAGTCCAAAAACAATTACTATCATACAACACTTAATTAAATTATTAGTATTGAACAAGCATTAAACTGTGTGCATTTGCCATGCAACGTCGTTTGTGCAATAGCGCCGCACGTCATTTACTAAGGGCTGTAGATTTTCTTTTTTTACTTCATTTAAGTCTTCAAGCAATGCTTTTCTTTTTATTGGATTTTTTTCAAAGCCGGCTGCAAGTTTCAGAATAAGCTTATCTCTAAATGAAAGCCTTTTATGAATAACTCTTCCCGGCATAAAATGGAATTTGCAATATGGCTTTAGCGCGGCCGGTACGTTATGCTCAATAAAATTGTTGCGTTTTTTCACTTCATCCGGAGCGGTTGCGTTTACAATAAACATGAATATATTTTTATTTATAAGCGCTTTTGTGTTACGCCTGAGCCATGTTTGTAATTTAAATTTTCCAAAGTATACGGATGTGCCTAATAAAACGCAATTGTATTTTTTTAACTCACCTTTTAAAACTTCATCTGAAGATACAATGGGCAAGTCCAGCATTTCGCTTAACCAGGCAGCATACTGTTTAGTTGCACCATATTTGCTTTTATAAATAACAATTCCCTGCATACCCATTCAATTTCTGTTTCCAAAATAATGAATTCCATATCGGTTATTATATGATTAGTATCAGTCTTACGATTGATACGCCTCATTAGTTTCTGTTGTCTGAAATGTTTTTTTTGTACACTTTAATTTCTCATCGCAAAAAAATTTTTATGCTTGTCGCAAAATATAAAAAAGAGCTTCCGGCATTAATGAATATTAACTGCCAGCCCTGTGTTTCTGTTATAATGCCGTTTGAACCGAAGATGAATTCTAAAACGGCATTGGCGCATTCACTAAAAATTGCAGCAGATAAAATAAAAAATGAGCTGCACATAAATTATGCAAAAAATGTAGCGAATGAAGTATGGGAAAAATTGATGAATGCTATTAATCATCTTGATTATACAACACACAAAAAAAGCATTGCTATATATGTGTCGCCCGAAATAGAAAAAATTTATTATTTAGATATTTTGGTGAATGAGAAAGTGATGGTTGATTCTTCTTTTGAAATAAGAGACATTGTAATGAACAAGCAGGATAAGCATGAATTTTTACTGCTTGTTATTAGTGAAAAAAAAGAAAAGATTTATTACGGGAATTTAAATAAACTGCAGTTAATAGTTTCAAATTACGCGGAGCGTGTGCACAGAGATTTGCCCGAAGCCGTTGCCAATTTTACTGATGCGGCAACTATAAAAGAAACGGATTTAAAAAAGTTCCTTCATTATGTTGATAACCGGCTCCCGCATCTTCTTAAATATTACCCGCTGCCTTTATTTGTTTTAGGTACAAAAAAAACGATGGGTTATTTTAAAGCAATAACAATACATGGGCAATATATAACCGGTTTTGTGCATGGAAATTTTGATGATGCAACAGAAGCTGAATTAATGAAAGCAATTGAACCACAACTTCAAAACTGGAGCGTTGTTAAAGAAACACATTTAATGAACTATCTGCGGATTGCAGAAGACAATCTTAATCTTGTATCAGGCATTCATGATGTTTGGCTTAACGCAAACCGAAGACACAAGCAATTATTGGTTGTTGAAAAAGATTTTTATTGCCCTGCATTTGTAACAGAAAAAGGCGAAACCATTTTTTGCAAATCAAATATTGATACTACGGTTATAACCAAAGATGCCGTAGATGATATTATTGAAAGAGTATTGGAAAACGGCGGCGATGTTGAATTTGTTGATGCATTAAACAAATATGATCGCATTGCTCTTACAGACGATAATCACAACAAATAATATGGCTTACACAGCGGATTAATGCCATGAAAAACCAACATGCGCAATCAGAACAATCATGATCATTTTTAAAAAATTGTAAAACTCAAACATCATATATGACGGGCATCATATTCATAAATGATAACCGTCATTTTTATTTTTTTTTATTCCCGTGAACTTTGATGCTCTCACTTAATTACATGCATTAACCCTACTGCATTTTTTGTTGAATGATTAAAACATTATTCAACTTATTTAAACAAAGAAGCAATTGATTAAGCAGAACCAACATATTGGTACCATAAGCTCTATTCGCGGAAGTATTGTGGACGTTTATTTTGAAGATACGCTTCCATCATTGTCAACTGTTTTACGTGCAGGCAATAACAATCAAATTACTATTGAAGTTTTATCGCAGCCTGATGGGCATCATGTGCGTGGTATTGCATTAACACCAACGCAAGGTTTATCAAGAGGCATGAAAGCGTTGAATACACAAGCTCCTTTAAAAGTGCCTGTCGGTCGTGCAACATTGGGACACATGTTCGATGTGTTTGGCAACAGTAATGATGATGCTTTTGATGATACGAAGTGCGAACAAAGAAGTGTGCATCGTCAGCCACCATCATTAATGAAACGTTCAACAACGTCAGAAGTTTTTGAAACCGGCATTAAAGCGATTGACGTATTGGTGCCGCTGGAACGTGGCGGCAAAGCGGGTTTGTTTGGCGGTGCAGGTGTTGGTAAAACAGTGTTGCTCACTGAGCTTATTCATAACATGGTGAAGAACCATAACGGCATCAGTATGTTTTGTGGTATTGGTGAACGTTGCCGCGAAGGTTTGGAATTGTATCACGATATGAAAGATGCCGGCGTGTTGCAAAACATGGTGATGATGTTCGGACAAATGAATGAACCGCCGGGAGCAAGATTCAGAGTTGGTCATGCGGCATTAACGATGGCTGAATATTTTAGAGATGATGAACACAGGGATGTGTTGTTGTTGATTGATAATATTTTTCGTTTCATACAAGCGGGCATGGAGGTTTCCGGTTTGATGGGACAGATGCCTTCACGTTTGGGATATCAGCCAACGATGGGCACAGAATTATCACAATTAGAAGAACGCATTGCGAATACAAACACAGGCGCTATCACATCAATACAAGCCGTGTATGTTCCGGCAGATGATTTAACTGACCCTGCTGCTGTGCATACGTTCTCGCATTTATCTGCATCTATTGTGTTATCAAGAAAAAGAGCCAGCGAAGGTTTATATCCTGCGATTGATTTATTGCAATCCGGTTCTAAAATGGCAACGCCAACAATCATTGGAGAAAGACATTATAAAATTGCGCAACAGATACGACAAACATTGGCGCAGTATGAAGAGTTGAAAGATATTATTGCAATGCTCGGCTTGGAACAGTTAAGTGTGAATGACCAGAAGATTGTGAATCGTTCAAGAAAGCTGGAGCGATTTCTTACACAACCATTTTTTACAACAGAACAATTCACGCAGTATAAAGGAAGAAATGTATCGCTGAAAGATGCGTTGGATGGATGTGAGCGCATATTGAATGATGAGTTTAAAGATGTGCCTGAAAGTTCGTTTTATATGATTGGTTCTATTGATGAAGTGAAAAAGAAGTAAAGTATAAACCACTAAGAAACAAAGTTGCACAAAGTCTTCGTGTTACTTATTGCTTTAGTGCCTTCGTGGTTCAATTTAAATTGCTGAATAGCGAACCAAACGTACAAGTGAGTGACACAACGAAGTTCAATGCTTATTTAAAAGCTGGTAACATAAAAGAAAAAAACAGTGAATGAAATGCATTTAAAAATACTATTACCATTTAAAGTATTTGCAGATGTTGAACATGTGCAACGCATGATAGTGGAAACAAATGCAGGCTCGTATGGTTTGTTACCGCAGCGGCTGGATTGCACGGCAGCATTGGTTCCCGGCATTTTGCAATATGAAACAAACGAAGGAATAAAATACGTTGCCATCGATGAAGGCATTTTTGTGAAAGCAGGAAACGAAGTGTTGATATCTGTGCGCAATGCGATTGGCAATGCACCATTAGGAAAATTAAAAGCGTTGGTGCAAACACAATTGAAACAGGCGAGTGAAAATGAAATCAGCACACGTTCTGTGATGGCAAAACTGGAAAGCAGTTTTATAAGAAGCATTCAAAAATTAAGAAGAGCAAGTGAATGATGTTGACGATAGTGAAAAAAAATTCAGCAACACAATTGGTGATAAAGAACAATTGCGGCTGAAAGCACAACACGATAAACACAGCGTGTGGATCGGCTTTGGCTTGTTTGGAATGGTTGGCTGGACTGTTGCGGTGCCAACACTATTGGGCGTTGCATTAGGCTGGTGGTTAGATAAAAAATACCCGCAACATTTTTCATGGACAATCACTTGTTTGTTTGCCGGGTTGATTGGCGGTTGCGTGATTGCATGGAACTGGGTGAGCAAAGAAAATAAAGCAATTCATAAAAATACGGA
>DASZUY010000133.1:0-1548 GCA_035547495.1 Parafilimonas sp.
GTCAACGTATGCATTGCTTGTTTCCAGTATTTTATTCGTACCATTTGAAAGCAAAAGATTTCCCATCCACTTTATACGCACAGCATTCACTACCTCGGGAATGGATCGCTTGGCAAACACCGCCAATGGCGAAGGCGACCATTCCCAAACCTGCGCACTTGTTCCGCTACCGATATGCGAATTTATTTTATAAATATTTTTTGTGTTGGCGTGAAATCCGTCATAGCTTAATTCATTCTGTACCCAAAGCAATATCATGATACCAACGGCCAGGCCAATGGCAAGCCCGAAAATATTAATGGCAGTATAAAATTTATGCTTCCATAAATTTCGCCATGCAGTCTTGAAATAATTCCTGAACATACAAGGGGTTTTAAGTTGTACGTTTTATGTTTTAAGAGCGGAAAGCTGAAAGCAAAAAAGAATTCTTTCATTCCTTCATTTTTTCATCCGTTTATTATATTATCATTCCGTTCTCAAACTCTTCACCGGATTTGCCATTGCTGCTTTGATAGATTGAAAGCTTACTGTCATCAATGCAATCAGTAATGCGCCTAATCCTGCAATAACAAATACCCACCAACTTATATGTATGCGGTAAGCAAATCCCTGCAGCCATTTATTCATTGCCCACCAGGCAACAGGAAAAGCAATTACAAACGATACTGCTACTAACTGAACGAAATCTTTTGAAAGTAATGCTACAATGCCTGCTTCACTGGCGCCTAATACTTTTCTAACACCAATTTCTTTTATGCGTTGCTGTGCAGCAAATGTGGCAAGGCCAAATAAACCAAGGCAGGAAATAACAATGGATAAAATTGAAAAAGCATTAAAAAGCTTTCCCATCCTCTGTTCTGTAATGTATAGTCTGGAAAGCGCTGCATCTACAAAACCATACGTAAAAGGATAATTTCCGTAAACATTATGAAAGCTTTTTTGTAATGAAGCAACAACGTTTTGAACAGTAGCAGGCGTTGTACGCATCACCACATAACCACCTCTAAAATTGGTTTTCATTACCAGCGGCTCTATAGGTTGCTGAACAGGCTTAAAATTGAAGTCCTTCACTACGCCGATTATCGGCGCTTCTTTATCTTCCAATGATATTGAAATTACTTTACCAATTGCATTGTCTAAGTTTAATCCCATTGCCTTCAATGCCGTTTCATTTACAACGTAGCCGGTATCATTACCCCCGAAATTTTTTGAAAAGAAACGCCCTGCTGCCAACTTTATTCCAAATGTACTTGCAAAGTTTTCATCAACCCTTAACCTGCAGGCCATTACCTGGGTTCCAGGGCCCATGCCGCGCCATGTAAGCAGTGAGGAGTTAGTAAGATTTGCAGGCAATTCATCTGTAAATGTGAAATTATTTATGCCAGGATATTGGGCCAGCGTTGCTTTTAGAGCATCTTTATTATTCGTCAGATCGCCCACTTCGGGCATCTCCATGTATAAAAGATTCTCTTTGTTAAAGCCAATATCCCTTTTCTTAATAAATTGAAGCTGGTTATAAATAACGAGTGTACTGATAATTAATATAAC
>DASZUY010000134.1:0-14824 GCA_035547495.1 Parafilimonas sp.
AACAAGGCAGCTTAAAAAATCTCACAAAACTTACCGGCGATACAATTGCTTTTTGGAAAGATTTAATGAACCATCCAAACTACGATGCGTGGTGGCAGGCGCGTGATGCACGCAACGCAACAAAAAATTTGCAACCAGCAATGCTTTGGGTTGGTGGTGAGTTTGACGCAGAAGATGATTGGGGTGCATGGAATAGTTATAAAGCCGCAGAAAAAAATAATCCCGGAAAATCTTTTAATAAAATTGTTGAAGGTCCATGGGCGCATGAACAATGGGAACATAAAGCTGCAAACAGTTTAGGTAATCTTTCATGGGGTTCGAACACGGCAGAATATTTTCAGCAGCATTTTGAAATTCCTTTCTTTAATTATTATTTATTAGGAAAAGGAAGTGTTGATAGTATTGCAGAAGCAAATGTTTTTATAACCGGTGCAAATGAATGGAAAACTTTTCCGCAATGGCCACCGGCAAACGCAGAAGATAAAACAATGTATTTGCAAGCTGATGGAAAATTAGATTGGAGCAAACCTTCATCAGCAAATAGTTTTAGCGAATATGTTAGTGATCCTGCGCATCCTGTTCCTTACGAAGATGGAATTCAATTTAACAGAACAAGAACTTACATGGATGCCGATCAGCGCTTCGCAGAAAGAAGACCTGATGTATTGACTTTTAAAACAGATACACTAACAAATGATATAACATTAACAGGGAGTGTAGTCGCAGATTTACTTACAAGCATTTCAACAACGGATGCAGATTTTGTTGTTAAGGTTATTGATGTGTTTCCTGAATATCTCGGATATAATGATGTAGATATTTATGCCGAGGAAGATCCTGTGAATCCATACCCAATGGGTGGTTATGAAATGTTGGTGCGTGCAGAAATTTTCCGCGGTCGTTATAGAAACAGTTATGAAAATCCATCTGCATTTACGCCAAACAAAATCGAAGAAGTGAAATTTAGTTTGCCAGATGTTGCACATACATTCAAAAAAGGTCATCGCATCATGGTGCAAATACAAAGCAGTTGGTTTCCTTTAGCCGATAGAAATCCGCAACAGTTTATTGATATCTATCATTGCGATGAAAAAGATTTTATAAAAAACGATATAAAAATTTATCACGATGCACAACATGCATCAAAAATTATTTTACCTGTTTTAAATAATCAATAATGAAAAAAATTCTTGTAGTTATTTTCTTTTTTGCGACTGTTCGATGTTTCGCACAGCAACAATCACTCAACATTATTCCTGAACCTGCAAAAGTGGAAGTGAAAGATGGAAGTTTTACTATTACACCTTCAACAAAAATTATAGTTGAAGCTTCGGGTGTTACGAACAGCATAAATTTTTTGAACGACTATCTTAAAAAATTTTATGGCTTTGAATTAAAAACGTCTAAAGAAAAAGCTGCAACCAATGTTATCGAGTTAAATTTTGACAGGCTTGACAATTCAAATCCCGGCGCTTATGAAATGAATGTTGATAAAGACAAAATTTATATTGGCGGCGATAATGAGCAAGGTGTGTTTTATGGCATTCAAACTTTAATACAATTATTGCCTGCAGAAAAATCAAACAGCTTAAAAATTCAGCAGTGCAATATTTTTGATTCACCTCGCTTCGCTTATCGGGGTTTGCATTTGGATTGCGGTCGTCATTTTTTCTCTGTTGATTTTATAAAGCAGTACATTGATTTCATCGCTATGCACAAGATGAATACTTTTCACTGGCACTTAACGGAAGACCAGGGCTGGCGCATAGAAATAAAGAAATATCCAAAGCTTACACAAGTTGGTGGTTGCAGAAACGGAACGATCATCGGTCATCATCCGGGCACCGGAAATGATGACACAAAATATTGCGGCTATTACACACAGGCGCAAATAAAAGATATTGTAAAGTATGCTGCCGATCGCTATATCACCATCATTCCTGAAATAGAAATGCCGGGTCATGCATCAGCTGCAATTGCTGCGTATCCGCAACTCAGTTGCTTTCCTGATTCATCTACAAAAATTGCAAAAGGTGTAAAATGGAGCGGTGATTCAACGGGAAAACAAGTGCAGCAAAGCTGGGGCGTTTATCCTGATGTATTCGCACCAACGGATTATACGTTTAAATTTTTAGAAAATGTTTTAGATGAAGTGATGGAATTATTTCCGTCAAAATATATTCATATTGGTGGCGATGAATGCCCGAAAATTTATTGGAAAGAATCTGCATTTTGCCAGCAATTAATAAAAGACAGCGGGTTAAAAGATGAAGAAGGTTTACAAAGTTATTTTATAAGAAAGATCGAAAGATATTTAAACAGCAAAGGGCGTTCAATAATTGGTTGGGATGAAATTTTAGAAGGTGGTATTGCTCCAAATGCAACGATCATGAGCTGGCGCGGCGAGCAAGGCGGCATTGATGCAGCAAAGCAACATCATACAGTAATTATGACGCCGGGGGGTTATGTTTATTTTGATCATGCACAAAGCAAACACGAAGACAGTTTAACCATTGGCGGCTACTTGCCTGTTGAAACCGTGTACAATTATGAGCCGTTGCCAAAAGAATTATCTGCAGATGAACAAAAATATATTATTGGCGCGCAGGCAAACCTTTGGACTGAATACATAAGCAATCCTGCAAAAGCAGAATACATGTTGTTGCCAAGATTAGATGCTTTAAGCGAAGTATTATGGTCACCGAAAGACAACAAAAATTGGGACGATTTTAAAAATCGTTTGCAGCAACAATATAAACGATACGATCTTTGGCATGTGGTTTATGATGCGAAGGGAATTGATAAAGAATAATTTCAGGTTGCATGTTTCAAGTTGCAGGTTTATTTCAATATTATAAATTATTACCGGCAACTTGTACCAGCATCAATTACGAATAATTAATAAACATACTCAATAATCAAAATCATGGTTGAATCATTCGAAAAAATTCAGGTTGAAATTTTTGCAAACTCAAAAGAAGGTTCAAAATATGCGGCGGAAGAAATTGCAAAACTCATCAAACAAAAACAAAACAAAAATGAAAATTGTGTTTTGGGATTAGCAACAGGTTCTACGCCAATTACACTGTACGCAGAATTGGTAAGAATGCATAATGAAGAAAACCTAAGTTTTAAAAATGTCATCACATTTAACCTTGATGAATATTATCCGATAGATAAAGATGCGGTTCAAAGCTATTGGACTTTTATGCACCGGCATTTATTCAATCACGTTGATATTGATCCAAAAAACATTCACATACCTAATGGTGCGCTTCCAAAAGAACAAATAAAAGAACATTGCGCAGCGTATGAATTAATGATTGATGAAGCAGGCGGAATTGATCTGCAAATTTTAGGCATCGGTAATAATGGTCATATAGGTTTTAATGAACCAGGTTCAAGCCGTTATTCAAGAACAAGACTTACCAATCTTGATAATAACACGCGCAATGCAAATGCAAAAGAGTTTGACAGTATTTCAAAAGTGCCGCGACTTGCTTTAACGATGGGTATTAGCACCATCATGAAATCTAAACGCATTTTACTTTTAGCATGGGGGCAAAAAGCGCAGATCGTTGCAAAGGCAGTTGAAGGTGAAGTAACAGAACAAGTGCCCGCAAGCATTCTTCAACAACACAACAACTGCACTTTTGTTTTAGATAAAAATGCGGCAGTTGAACTTACGCGTTTTAAAACACCGTGGCTTACGGGTGAAATTGAATGGACATCTAAAATGATTAAACGCGCTGTAATAAATATGGCGCTGAAACTAAACAAACCTGTTTTAAGTTTAACGAATGATGATTATCGTGAAAATGGTCTTGCAGAACTGCTCGCAGAAAAAGGAGAGGCCTACGAAATAAATTTACAGGTTTATTATTTGCTTCGCGATAGCATAACAGGTTGGCCCGGCGGAAAACCAAATTCATTTATTCCTGCGCATCCTGAACGCAGCGAACCTTACCCAAAACGTTGTTTAATTTTTTCTCCGCATCCTGATGATGATATTATAAGTATGGGCGGAACATTTATGCGTTTACATGACCAGGGACATGAAGTTCATGTGGCTTATCAAACCAGCGGCAATATTGCAGTTACAGATGAATTCGTAACACGCTTTATAGATTTTGCAGTTGGCTTTGAAGAATTGTTTCAGATGGACAACAAAAAAAGTCATAAGATTTTAGAAGATGCAAGAACATTTCTCGCTTCAAAAAAATCTAATCAAACAGATACAAATGAAATAAGAGAGATAAAGGGATTAATACGTCGTTGCGAAGCAAGAGCAACTTGCCGTTATGTTGGTTTAAAAGACAATCAAATTCATTTTCAAAATTTACCTTTTTATGAAACAGGAACCATTGATAAAAAACCAATGGGACAAGAAGATGTTGATATAACTGTTGAGTTGTTGAGAAAAATTCAGCCGCATCAAATTTATTGTGCAGGCGATTTTGCTGATCCACACGGAACACACCTTATTTGTTTTAATGTTGTACTAGCTGCTCTAAAATTTTGCAAAGAAAAAGGTGACAGATGGATAAACGATTGCTGGCTTTGGTTATACAAAGGTGCATGGCAGGAATGGAATATTGAAGACATTGAAATGGCGATTCCTATGAGCCCTGAACAAGTGATGAAAAAACGTTACGGAATTTTTATACATCAAAGTCAGAAAGACATGGTGCCCTTCCAGGGAAGTGATAACCGCGAATTCTGGCAACGTGCAGAAGAAAGAAATGCAAATACAGCAAGCCTGTATGCTACTTTGGGTTTAACGCGTTATGCTGCAATGGAAGCTTTTGTTAGATGGAAATATTAATTTTTAAGGAATAATATCTACATAAAAAAGCTCCGGCTATGCCGGAGCTTTTTTTTATCAGTGCTTAAACATTCGTATCAGTCGTGGTTGTTTTTGTAATTGTAACACGGTCATCTCTGCCGCCACCACGAATTAATGCAATTAAAATAAGAATGAATACTGCACCACCAACAACCCAAACCCATGGTTGCAAATACCACGTTTGAGTTTCTGTGTGTGTAGTTGTTGTAACGGTGTTGCTGCTACCATTATCTTGTGCGAAAGAAAAAGTTTGTATCAAGCTTAAAAGCAAAATGGCAAGAAAAGCTTTAATGTTAGTCAGCTTACATAACTGTTTCATAAAATTTTTTTTATTAAACAAATTGTTATCACGCTAGTTTAATTCAACAACTAAGCCAATTAAATCTGCAATCTATTTTTGATTGGTAACTTTTTTGCAGTTCAGTGGTAAAAGCGAATGAACTCAACTGAAAATAAAAAAGATATGCAGGCAAAAAAGAAAATGTCGTTAAAGGGTATTTGGGAAGTTTTAAAAAATTCTTTCTCTGGCTTTAGCCAGGATAATGTAACCAAACTTGGTGGCTCTCTTGCATATTACACTGTATTTTCAATGGGGCCGTTACTTGTTGTTATAATTTCTTTATGTTCAATTTTTTTGGGAAGAGAAGCGGCAGAAGGTTCAATCTTTACACAATTGAACGCATTTGTTGGACATGACACAGCATTGCAATTACAGGAAATAATTAAGAACGCTTCCATAAACGGAAAAGGACATATTGCTGCAATAATCGGAATTATAACTTTATTGATTGGTGCAACAACGGTGTTTGGAGATATGCAGGATTCTATCAATAGAATTTGGGGGCTAAAACCCAAACCCAAAAAAGGCTGGCTTAAAATGCTGCAAAACCGATTTCTTTCTTTTTCAATTATTATAAGCCTGGGTTTTTTACTACTTGTTTCGTTGGGAATCTCTGCTTTAATAGAAGGATTAAGTAACCGTTTAAAAGCAGCCTATCCTGATGTTACTGTTGTTGTTTTTTATATTATTAATTTGTTGCTAACGTTGTTTATTTCTGCATTAATATTTGCTGTTATTTTCAGGATTCTTCCAGATGCTAAAATCATGTGGAGAGATGTTTTGGCGGGTGCTATTGCTACTGCTATTTTATTTATGCTGGGAAAATTTGGTATTTCATTTTATATAAGTAAAAGTAAAGTGGGCAGCACTTATGGTGCCGCAGGCTCTTTGGTTGTTTTGCTGCTGTGGGTTTATTACTCTGCTATCATTTTATACTTCGGTGCAGAATTTACAAAGGCTTATGCGGTGAAATATGGTTCTGCAATTCATCCCAACGAATATGCAGTTACTATGAAGCAGGTAGAAGTTGAAACAGGAAAACAAACTGTACAAGCAAAAGAAAAAATTCAGCCTATGCAGAAAAAAGAAAAAATTCAACCAGAAATGAAAACAACACCATCATCAAAAAGTCAATAACAGATCATGGCAAAATCAATCAGAAAAGAAACCGCTAAAAAATCAACAAAGAAAAGCAGCACTAAAAAAAATAAATTAGGTGTAAAAAATTCTTTGGTAAATAACATTAATGCTAAAAAGAAAAAAGGAACATCACGCAGTAAAAAGAATTCAACCATATCTAAAAAAAATTATGATGATATGGAAAATAACTGGGGAAAAAAGAAATAGTATTTTCACGTTTAATGAACGCTTCTCCACATGTTATTTTAGGCATTGATCCCGGCACAGTGATTATGGGTTATGCTATTGTTGCAATTAATGGAAGCAAAGTTGAATTAGTTAGGATGGATGTTTTAAAGCTGATTTCTCATAAAGATGCTTATCGTCGCCTCGAAATAATTTATGCTGAGGTTTGTGCACTTATTGAAAAACATAAACCCAGCATGTTCGCTATTGAAGCACCATTTTTTGGAAAGAACGTTCAAAGCATGCTGAAGTTAGGAAGAGCACAAGGCGTTGCAATTGCCGCAGCTATGCAAGCTTCAATTCCTGTTACAGAATATTCACCAAAAAGAATAAAGCAATCTATTACGGGCAACGGAAATGCAACAAAAGAACAAGTGTTTAAAATGTTGCAAAGAATAATTCAACTTGAAGAACGACCAGATTTTTTCGATGCAACAGATGCACTTGCGGTTGCATTGTGCCATCATTATTCAACAACATCGCCAATTAACATCAGCAGTAAAACAGTAAAAGGCTGGAAAGATTTTATTGCACAAAATCCTGACAGGTTAGTATAATTATTTTTTCAAATTTGCAAGAATTCTTTGTTGTGCATTTTTTAATTGCTCCTCACTCAATTTTAGTTTTGGTCTTGTAAAATTTAAATCGTTCGATGAATTAATTGGAATCAAATGCATATGTGCATGCGGAACTTCAAGACCAATTACTTCAATGCCGCAACGATTACATTGAAATGATTTTTCAATTGCTTTTGCAATTGGTTTTGCAAATACAAGCAAGCCATTTAAATAATCATCACTCAAATCAAACATATTATCAACTTCGGCTTTTGGAACAACTAAAGTATGACCTTCGACCAGCGGAAAAATGTCAAGAAAAGCAAAAAATTTTTCGCTTTCAGCAATTTTATAAGAAGGAATTTCGCCTGCAATAATTTTTGAAAAAATACTCATGACATATTTAATTTTCTGAAAGATAAAACGATTTGTTTTTTCATTAAAAATTCAGCGCCAAAGCAGGTACATCATACTAAAACTTCTTAACAATTTGGTGCATAAAAACCCGCTAAATAAAACGGTAATGCGGGTGCAAAAGATTAGATTTGCGGGCTCAAAAAATTAGTTCAAAAGAACATCCTCTCAAATCAAGAAATGGAAGAAAATAAACTCCCGCAGGAAACTTCAGATAACGACAGAATTGTACAGGTAAACATAGAGGAGCAAATGAAAACAGCCTACATTGATTATTCAATGTCGGTGATTGTTGGTCGTGCATTGCCTGATATACGCGATGGTTTTAAACCTGTGCATCGCAGGATACTTTTTGCAATGAATGACCTGGGTTTAAATTATAATCGCCCTTATAAAAAATGTGCACGTATAGTGGGAGAGGTGTTGGGTAAATATCATCCGCATGGCGATACTGCCGTGTATGATGCGTTAGTGCGCATGGGGCAGGAGTGGAATATGAATCATGTGCTGATTGATAAACAGGGAAATTTTGGAAGCCCCGATGGAGATCCGCCGGCAGCAATGCGTTACACTGAAGCAAGGTTGCAACGCCTTGCAGAAAGCATGCTCGATGATATTGAAAAAGAGACTGTAGATTTTCAATTAAACTTTGATGATTCTTTGAAGGAGCCGGTTGTGTTGCCAACACGCATTCCGCAGTTGCTGGTAAATGGTTCAAGCGGAATTGCAGTAGGTATGGCAACGAACATGATGCCGCATAATTTGAATGAAGTGATTGATGGTTGTATTGCATTCATCGATGATAAAAATATTTCTGCTGAAGAATTGATGAAGTTTGTAAAGGCACCTGATTTTCCAACCGGCGGTGTTATATATGGAATGGAAGGCGTGCAACAGGCAATGCTTACAGGTCGTGGAAGAGTGGTGCTTCGGGGTAAATGTCACATCGATACAAAACCAAGCGGCAGAGAACAGATTATTATTACTGAAGTTCCTTACCAGGTTAGCCGCGATGCATTAACTGATAAAATTGGTTCGCTTGTAAATGAAAAAACAATTGAAGGCATTGTTCATGTAAATAACGAAAGCAATAACAAAGAAGGAACACGCATTGTTGTTGATTTAAAACGCGATGCTGTTTCAAGTGTTATCGTAAATCAGTTGTACAAGTTTACTGAGCTGCAAACAAGCTATGGAATAAACAATGTTGCATTAAGTAAAGGCAGACCCAAAATTCTAAACATAAAAGAGCTCGTTGGTGAGTTCATTGAGTTTAGAATGGAAGTTGTAATTCGCCGCACCAACTTTGAATTGCGCAAAGCAAAAGAAAGAGCGCACATCTTAAATGGGTATTTAATCGCGATCGATCATTTAGATGAAGTTATTCGGTTGATAAGAAATTCGGCAACGCCGGAAATTGCAAAAGATAATTTAATAAATGCAGGTTGGGGGCTTGATGAAATTCAGGCAAAAGCAATACTTGAATTGCGTTTGCAGCGCCTTACCGGAATGGAGCGTGATAAAATTAAAGCTGAGTATGAAGAGTTATTGAAACAAATTGCAAGCCTTGAAGAATTATTAGCGAGTGAAGAATTGCGTTATGATGTTATTAAAAAAGAATTGATTGAAGTAAAAGAAAGATTTGGTGTAGCGCGTAAAACCGAAATTCAATATCTCGCTGATGAAATGCGCATTGAAGATTTAATTGAAAAAGAAGATGTAGTTATAACTATTTCACATTTGGGATATATTAAAAGAACAAGCGCATCGGAATATCGTCAGCAACGCAGAGGCGGGCGTGGTGCTATAGGCAGTAAAACAAGAGATGAAGATTTTGTTGAGCATTTATTTGTTGCATCAACACACGATACAATGTTGTTCTTCACACAACAGGGAAGATGTTACTGGTTAAAAGTTTATGAAATTCCTGAAGGAGAAAAGCAAGGCAAAGGCAGAGCTATTCAAAATATGGTGCAACTTGTTCCTGAAGATAAGATCAAAGCAATCATCAATGTAAAAAATTTAGATGATAAAGATTTTGTTACAAACCATAACATAGTGCTTTGTACAAAAAAAGGTGTTATCAAAAAAACATTGCTTGAAGATTTTAGCAGACCAAGAGCAACAGGTGTAAATGCAATTAATATTTTGGAAGGAGATGAGTTGCTGGAAGCCATGCTAACCGATGGCAATTGTGAAATAATGATGGCAGTAAAAAGTGGAAGGGCCATTCGTTTTCCTGAAAGCAAAGTAAGAGCTACAGGCCGCGGCGCCATTGGTGTTGCGGGCATTGAAGTAGATGATAAAAATGATGAAGTAATTGGCATGATATGTGTCGCAATGGGAGAATCAAAAACGGTTTTGGTTGTAAGTGAAAAAGGTTTTGGAAAGCGCACACAAATTGATGAATACAGGGTTACTAATCGCGGAGGTAAAGGAGTTAAAACCATCAACATTACAGAAAAAACCGGTACTTTAGTTGGTATTCTCGCTGTACAGGAAAATGAAGATTTACTAATTACATGCAAATCGGGAATTATTTTAAGAACATCTGTTTTGAATATAAAAGAATCAGGTCGCGCAACACAAGGTGTAATATTAATCAGGCTTGATGAAGGTGATGAAATTGCAGCCATTTCGAAAATGGATGAAGCAGAAAAAACTGAAGAAGAGGATACCGGACAAACAAATGACAATGATGAAACTAAACCTTCAGAAACTTTGTAAATCTTATTACTTCTTATTATACATTAAAAATTAAATCATCAATGAAAAGAGTAATCTTAACGCTTGCACTTGTCTTTGGCATTATTTATTTGAATGCGCAAGATGAAGCTGTAATTCAGTTATACGCTACACAAAAAAAATGGGAGCAGGCCAAAGAGCAGGTTGATAAGTGGCTTGCTGATCCAAAATTAAAAGATAAGGATAAACCTACTGCATATCTCTGGAAGCTTACTGTGTATAGCCAGTTGTTTGTTGATTCTTCTTTAAGTCAAAAATATCCTGATGCAAAAGATCAGGCAATAGATGCATTGAATAAATATGTAGCACTTGATCCTACACTTAAACAAATGAAAGAACAAAATTTTGCGAGTGGTGTAGGTAATTTGTATTCCGGTTCTTTTGATAAAGGGAGAGAAGCGTTTAATGCAAAAGACTGGCAAACCGCGTTTAAGAATTTTTCAGAAGCAGAAAGGTTAGGTGATTTTTTATTGAGTAATAAACTTAGTTCAAACACTGCAACAGTAGATACCGTTACAGTTTTATATACAGGTTATGCTGCACAAAATGCACAGCTTACAGACTCTGCGGCAAAATACTATGGCATACTCGCCGATTTAAAAGTTTCGGGTAAAGATTATGAAGATATTTACAAATACCTTATTCAATATTATTCTGATAAAAAAGATGATGCAAACTTTAAAAAGTATTTAGCTGAAGCGAAGGAATTGTATCCGAATGACAGCTCCGTATGGACACAATTTGAAATGGGTAATTTAACTGAAAATGCTGATTTGCCTAAGTTGCTTGCACAGTACCAGCAGGATGTTGCAGCAGGCAACATGAATGAAGATAAATATGCAAGTTATGGCCAGGCGTTAGCTACGAATGATAAAGACCAGTTAGATAAATTAGACAGTACGCAAAAAGTAAATTTAAAAATTGCTGCGGCACAGGCATTTTCAAAAGCTTATGAACTCGACAGTGCAAACGGTTTATATGCATTTAATACCGGTGTAATTTATTATGGAATTTACAGCGATCTTGATGATAGATATCACGCTAACCAGGGTGAAGGTGCTGCATTAAAAGCAAACCGCGCAGCCATATCAAAACAGGAGACGGCTTATTCTGATACAGCAGCAGAATGGCTTGGAAAAGCATACAATACTTTAAAAGCAAAAACAGACAGAAGCAAAGTTGAAACGGTAAGTCTTAACCGCGCAGTAGATTATCTTGCTAATATTTATTATTGGAAGAGAGATCAAACCAAAGTAAATGGAGATAATAAAGATTATGATGTGTATGATGGATTGTATAAAAAATATGATGCCGAGCATAATTCTTATCAATAAATAATTTCCTTTGAAAATTAAAGCCGCTAAAATTTTTTAGCGGCTTTTTATTTGAAATAACTCAGCAAGCATTTGTGTGAGGTATTGAGCTGATAAACCACCCTTGTTTGAAATATTTGATTGCTGATAATAGTATTGTATTTTCAAAGTAAAAATGACTGCACAAGACAAGCAGATTAAAGAAATAATTAATTCCATTGAAACATTTTGTTTAGGAGACATTAAATACAATAGAGATAAACCTATCGCTGCCTTTATGCTTTGCATCTGCTGCATTGATACGCTTGGTGCTTTAGGATGTAACGGTGGAAGGTCAAATACACGTTTCGAATGGTTTATAAAAAGATTTATGAAGGATTACAAAGGACGTGATATTTATAATCGTTGCCGAAATAATGTAATTCATAGCTATTCCTCCAAAAAAAGATATTCTATAGGAAATGATAAGAACTATCCTTATCTCTATGCATATGTTGGAGATACTTTGAGAATTAATACTGATTATTTCATTAATAATCTTGTCAAAGGATTTAAAGAGATGAAAAAAGAACTTTTACGTCTTAAATCAGACATCAGAAAAAATGCCATTGACTGGGATACTGAAAATCCAATCTTACGAGAAGATAATTAAATTACTGTATCGGAGATATACTTTAGTTATTTCTGATGTAAGCCTTGTGCGGGCAACTTAACATAACATAAATTATAGGAAAATTATAGTGGTTTATAAATAGATATTAAATCATCATGTAAATAAAATTCATCGCGCAGCTGAGCACTGGTTAATGTAGGTACAGAAATTCCATCTCCAACAAACATTTTTCTATTGGTTATTATTCTTGCTTCATCCCATAAATTTTTATCAATAAAAGATTGCAGGGTTTTTCTGCCACCTTCAACCAAAATGCTTTGAATTTTTAATTCATAACAAGCCTGCAAAATTTCTTCAATTATATTTTCGCAATCACTGATTTGATAATAGTAAACACATTTATCTAAAGGTTCAAGAAACGCATCGGATTTTTTATGAAGATTAAACACAATCGTCGTAGCAGTGGTTTGAAAAATTTTTAAATCACCTGGCAGTTTCAAATCAAGATCAATAATCAATCGCACCGGCGAACTTCCACTCCATAAACGATTCGTAAGTTCGGGATCATCTTTACGCGCTGTATTCGTTCCAATTAAAATTCCGGCGGCTTCAGCGCGCCATTTATGCACTAACTTATTTGAAAGTTCATTGCTGATTAGTAAACGTTTATTGTTGCCGGCGGCAATTTTATTATTAACTGTTTGCGCCCACTTTAAAATTATGTAAGGTCGCTTCAACGATTGATAAGTAAAGAATTTTTTATTGAGTTCGACGCATTCTTTTTCAAACACACCAACTATAACTTCAATACCATTCTGCTTTAATCTTTCAATGCCTTTGCCATTTACTTCTGTAAAAACATCCACGCAGCCAATAACAACTTTTGGAATTTTGTTGCGTACAATTAAATCAGCGCAAGGCGGCGTTTTACCGTAATGTGCACACGGTTCAAGCGAAACATACAAAACAGATTCAGGTATTAAATGCCTTTTATTTTCATGCACCGAATTAATACAATTTACTTCTGCATGCGCCTCGCCGTATCTTTTATGATAACCTTCGCCAATAATTTTTTTCTCATGCACGAGGACTGCTCCCACCATTGGGTTTGGCGCAACAAAGCCTAAACCAAGTTTTGCGAGTTGTAAACAACGCAACATATAAATTTTATCTTCTTCGCGCATAATCAAAAATAATTAAACTGATTATTTTGCAGCGTGACAATTAATGAAGCATATCAATACGCAAAGAATGAGCTAAAAAAAATTTATGATACACAGGAAGCAACAAACATTGCTAACCTTGCTATCGAAAAAATTTCAGGCTTAAAAAGAACAAGCAGAATTCTTAATAAAAACCAGGTGCTCACAATTGAGCAGGCAAATGATCTGCATAAATATTTGGAGCAGTTATCTAATCATAAACCTGTACAATATGTTTTAAATGAGGCTTGGTTTGCCGCAATGAAATTTTATGTTGATGAAAATGTTTTAATTCCAAGACCTGAAACGGAAGAGCTCGTTGATTGGATTGTACAAGATGCAAAAGTTAGCATACAAAATTCGAATATCAATTTATCGCTCAACACTATTTTATCATCGCAAAATATTCTTGATATAGGCACCGGCAGCGGATGTATAGCCATCGCTTTAAAAAAGAAAATGAATGCTGAGATCTCTGCAATTGATGTAAGCGAAGCCGCTTTAAAAATTGCTTCATTCAATGCACAACAAAATAATACAGCCATAAGCTTTTTTAAAGCTGATATTCTTCAGAATGAAATTAATATTCGCCCTTCTTTATTTGATGTTATTGTAAGCAACCCGCCTTATATAACAAACAAAGAATCTGCGGAAATGAATAAAAATGTAATTGCGCACGAGCCGCATATTGCATTGTTTGTGCCCGATGAAGACCCTTTATTGTTCTATGATGCTATAAGCAATTTTGCACTTTCTCATTTAAAACAAAATGGAAAATTATTTTTTGAGATACATGAGCATTTTGGTAATGAAGTAGTAACGCATTTAAAACAAAAAGGTTTTATTTCTGTTGAATTAAAAAAAGATCTACAGCAAAAAAACAGGATGGTTAAAGCGGTGCTTTCGAAATAATATAGGTCTTACCTTTGCAACATGAAAGTTAGTGCAGCAACTGAACACAGAGAAGATACTGATGTAATTGAAGATGAACTTATCGCGCTCGCTCATACATTTAATTTGGTTGTTTGGAATGATAATGTGAACACTTTTGAATGGGTGATAGAAACACTTATTGAAGTTTGCGGTCACACATACGAACAGGCTGAGCAATGCGCATTAATTATACATTTTCATGGAAAGTATGCGGTTAAGCAAGGCGATTACGAAACGCTTAAACCTATGCGCGAAGCCATTGCTGAACGTGGTATAAACGCTACTATAGAAGAAATAGTTGAAAGCTAAATTTCTTCTGCTCCGCTCCTGCTAAATTGCAAATTGCAGTAATTTTAAGATGAATGTCCGTTTTTATTCTTGATGAAAACTTATGGTTTCCGCCCGTAACTGAAGCTACGGAAGAAGGGTTGCTTGCGATTGGCGGAGATTTAAGCGCGGAGCGTTTGCTGGTTGCATATCGCAATGGAATATTTCC
>DASZUY010000135.1:0-1995 GCA_035547495.1 Parafilimonas sp.
TAACATCAATGCCAAATTTTATTATGGGCACAGAAGGTTATTCATTTATCGTTCGAAAATATTATGATGTTGGACTTTTCCCTTCAATTTATATTTTCAATAAAGAAATGCAACTGGTAAAAACGGTAAAACCATCTCAAACACCGGAAGCGCTTGTAAAAGAAATTTTAGATAATTAGAAGGGGTAAGAGTTGATGCCGGTGTTTATTTAAAAGCATTTATATATGCTTTCATCTCATCAGCATATTGCTTTGCAGCCTTCGCAGCTTCTTCTGCAAAATTTTCCTGCGACGATTTATAAATGATGGCACGGCTTGCATTTACAATTAACCCGCAATTTGAATTCATTCCGTATTCACTTACTTCTTTTAAACTACCACCTTGCTCACCAACACCGGGAATTAAAAGAAAATTTTCAGGAATTATTGTGCGGATATTTTTTAGCTCACTCGCCTGTGTTGCACCAACAACAAACATTAAATTATCCGGTGTGCCCCAGGTTGAAATAGTGCTGATTATTTTTTCGTAGAAAAATTTATTATCCGATGTTTTTAATAATTCAAAATCGTTTGCGCCTTTGTTTGATGTTAAGCCTAAAACGATCGTAAACTTATTTTCATATTCAAGAAAAGGACGAACACTGTCTTCACCCATATACGGCGCAACAGTAACCGCATCAAATGAAAAAGTTTCAAAAAATGTTTTTGCATATTGTGCAGATGTATTTCCAATATCGCCGCGCTTGGCATCTGCAATTTTAAAATGTGTTGATGGAATGTATTCTACAGTTTCCTGCAAAGCCTGCCATCCTTTTACACCAGTTACTTCATAAAAAGCGGTGTTTATTTTGTAGCCGATACAAAAATCTTTTGTTGCATCAATAATTGCTTTGTTGAAAAGAAAAACAGCATTTGTATTTGATTGAAGATGCGCTGGAATTTTTTTTACATCGGTATCCAATCCAACACATAAATAAGACTGCTTTGTGTTTATCTGATGAATAAGCGCTTTACGGTTCATTAAAACGAAATTGATTATCTAAATGAATTTGAGCAACTGAAAAAATCCAACTAACATTAAAATCAGCCCTATAAAAAAAGCAAAAATTTTAGCTCGTTTTTCAGATTGTTTTGTAACTACAATAAAATTATCCGGATCTTTTTCGTCGTATAAAACATCAACTTTATCTCCAACTTTATATTGACCACTATAAAATGAAGGAAAATCATTCTTTAGTTCTCCGGTAATCCAATCTAATTTATCTGTAACAAAACGTACAATAACTATGTTTTTTACATTAGAAAAAACTGTACCTATTGGTCTATTCCGCAATTCAAAAATAATGCCTTCTGCTTTCTTACCATTTTCAAATAAATCTCGTTTTGAATTTTTTTTCAAAATTGCATATAAGATTATTCCAATGCCAAACAGAATTAGAAAATAAGATTGAATATATGATAGCTGAAAATTCTCCATTCTTATTTAAAAACATTATGCTTATTTTCTTTCATTGTTTGTGCAATCGTTCTCGCATCCTCACTGCCTGTCTCCAAACGTTCAATTATGTTTTCATAACTTTTTTCATCGCGGTTTTGGCTAAGTTTAAATACATGTTCTATGGAAGTAATTTCAATTTCAAACGCAACAATCGCTTTCATTAAACCGGTTACATAACCTTCATCCATTTTTGAAACAAGCGCAGGTGAGTGCGGATCATTTTCAAATTTCTCCGTTAATCGTACAAGCAAACTGTGCAGAAAAACATCATCTTTAAATTTAATAATTCCTTTTGCATGTACAGCCTGGTAATTCCATGTGCCGGCGGTGTTTTGTTTTTGATACCAGCTTGCACTTACATAAGTATGCGCACCCGAAAATATAGCCAGCACATTTTTATTTTGTTCAAATGCAATTGTATGTTTTTGATTGCGCATAATATGCGCCTGTAAAAAGATCTTTTCATCTCTTTCTTCAATTATAACCGGAACATGCGTG
>DASZUY010000136.1:0-10162 GCA_035547495.1 Parafilimonas sp.
TTGCATGGGAGTTTTGGGGAAGAAATGATGCGATACGTTTTGGAACATTTGGCAATGCGCGTAAACCGGGAAAAAAACAAGATGCGGATAAGCACTGGGAATTATTCCCGATTCCTCAACCACAAATTTCATCCAACCCAAATCTCAAACAAAACCCTGGTTATTGATTACAACGAATGTATGTCTTGACTTTTATTTGCCATGTTAACCAGGTTTATCGGTTGTATCGCACTGTAATATGTAAACAGTGTTTTTACTTCGGCACATTTTTTATCGTAAGACGAATTAATTTTTATATTGAAACAGGCATATTGCCATCATACAATCTTGCTGTTTTTTCAATTCGCGGTTCTTCCTTTTGTACAGCATCACCAAGCAATAAAGGTGTTGTTTCCCATATCCAGCCTTGTGTTTTCAGTTTTAGCTTAAGCCTGTAAATTTTATTTTTGTCCGCATGATAATAAGATTAAGGCTCGCAATTTGAAAGAAATAATATCAATGCCCAATTAAATAGATAAGCCCCAAAAACAGCCCTATTGCTGCTTATCATTCGTTCTTGAATGCAGTGCAAGATTGCCATTTCCGGTTAAAGCTTTGTCTTTAAACGCTTATGCTTTTTATCAGCAATATTCAATTTTGCTGTGCAGGGATATCAGCAGAGTTTAGTGGCCTGGCAAACCATTAGTTGCAGTATAAACTCCCATAAAAATCATGATCTGCACCTTTGCTGATTTTCTGCTCCTTTCTGATGAGCCGCCTTTACAAAAAATCAAATCGTTCTCTTTTACTTAGCGCGTAAGAAAGTTTTATAAGCCACATTCAGATAGATGGCTTACGGTGATAGTAAGAAAAATATTAAGCGATTATGTAAATCAAATTACAACTTCGGAAGAAGTTGTTTTTTGCATGATATTTATTGCAGCTTCAGCAATAGCGTTTGCATCGTAATTACACTCATGATGTAATTCTTTCAGCGTACCATGTTCAATTATTTTATCAGGAATACCAAGCATTTTTATTTCAGCTTTATAATGATGCGCATTCATAAATTCTAAAATTGCGCTGCCAAATCCACCTACAATTGTTCCATCTTCAATCGTGATGATTTTATTAAATTTGCTAAAGACTTCGTGCAACAATGGTTCATCAAGCGGTTTTACAAAACGCATATCGTAATGCGCAGCATCAATACCTTCATTTTTTAATTCGCGTATAGCAGAAGTTGCAAAATTTCCCGGATGCCCTAAGCTCAGTATTGCCAAATCTTTTCCGTCTTTTAATTTTCTGCCTTTGCCAATTTCTATTTCTTTAAATGGTGTTTTCCAGTCGGGCATTACACCTTCGCCACGCGGGTATCTTATTACAAAAGGATTTATATTTTTTTCAAGTTGTGCTGTATACATCAAATTGCGTAACTCGCTTTCATTCATCGGTGCACTAACAATCATATTTGGAATGCACCGCATGTATGGAATATCATAAGCGCCATGATGTGTTGGTCCGTCTTCTCCAACTAAGCCAGCCCTGTCTAAACAAAATATAACAGGCAATTTTTGAATTGCAACATCGTGTATCACCTGGTCGTATGCTCTTTGCATAAATGAAGAATAGATATTGCAGAATACACGCATGCTTTGCGTGGCAAGACCAGCACTTAATGTAACTGCATGTTGCTCGCAAATGCCCACATCAAAAGCGCGTTCAGGCATTGCTTCCATCATAAATTTTAGTGATGAACCACTGGGCATGGCAGGTGTTACACCCATAATTTTTTCATTCTGTTTTGCGAGCTCGATTATTGTATGTCCGAAAACATCCTGGTATTTTGGTGGTTGCGGTAACTCAAATTTTTTCTTATATATCTCACCTGTTACTTTATCAAATAAACCGGGCGCATGCCATTTTGTTTGATCTTGTTCTGCAAGCGTATAACCTTTGCCCTTTACCGTTATGATATGCAGAAGTTTGGGACCGGGAATTTTTCTTAGATCAGTTAATGTATCAACCAGCTTGGTGATATTATGTCCATCAATTGGTCCGAAATAGCGAAAGTTTAATGATTCAAATAAATTGCTGCTCTTGCTCACCATGCCTTTAATACCCGCTTCAAGTTTGGCAGCCATGTCACGCGTAAATCTTTTGCCAACCGGTAATTTTCCAAGCAAATGCCAAACATCATCTCTCAATTTATTATACTTAGGCGAAGTAGTAATATCTGTAAGGTATTCTTTTAAAGCACCAACATTTGGATCAATGCTCATGCAGTTATCATTCAATACAACCAATAAATCTGCATCTGCAACACCTGCATGATTTAGCCCTTCGAATGCAAGACCAGCTGTCATGGCACCATCACCAATAACAGCAACTGTTTTTCTATCTTTTTCACCTTTATATTTTGCAGCCATTGCCATTCCAAGCGCTGCAGAAATGGAAGTAGATGAATGACCAACACCAAAAGTATCATACTCACTTTCGCTGCGTTTTGGAAAACCGCTGATACCATGATACTTTCTGTTTGTAATAAAATTATCGCGGCGACCAGTTAAAATTTTATGACCATAGGCCTGGTGGCCAACATCCCAAACAAGCTGATCGTACGGAGTGTTATAAACATAATGCAATGCAGTGGTTAATTCAACAACACCGAGGCTGGCGCCAAAATGCCCGCCATAAACACTCACGATATCGATGATGTATTGACGCAATTCATCGCAAACCTGGAAAAGTTGGTCTCTTGAAAGTTTTTTTAAATCGTCTGGAGAATTTATTTGTGAAAGAACGTCGCCCGGTTTTATTTCCATTTACAGATATTGAAATGTAAAAATAATATATTTACGCAGTTTTACTAAGTATAAACGATGTATAAATTAATTTAGTTTAATATAGTGCGAACTTAATGCCAAACAGATTGCTTATTTGCCACTAATCAATTTTGACCAAAGCCAGCAAAGGTTAATTTTTTAAATTTGTTCAACATGAGGAAGAATCAATTAGCGTATTGGTGGTGCCAGTTAGGGGGGTGGGCGTTTTATGGATTATCTATGTTCTTCTTCACATGGGTTTTTCATTTACAACTAACCACCATTTTATTTACCCGCATTTTACTCGACATATCTTTCGGCATACTCTTTACACATGTTCTTCGTCTTATTATTTTAAAATTAAATTTGGTGCCGCCCATTTTTGGCAGACAATGGATACATTTATTTGTTGTGGCACTCTTTATTTGTTTTACATATAGCTATGCCGATAGCTCCATTGTAGAATGGCTGAAATTGTACGACCCTAAAATGAAAGCTTCCATACAGGAAAGATTTTTCTTAAACATCGTGTACGATTCGCCAATAATTTTAGTTTGGCTCTCCATTTATTACCTGTGGCATTATTTTGAATATACAACGAACTCAAAAATTGATAGTGTAAAAATGGAGAGTCTTGTAAAAGAGCTTCAGTTAAAAACTATTAAATCTCATATCAATCCGCATTTTATTTTTAATGCGCTAAACAGTATAAGGGCTTTGGTTGATGAAAACCCTGAACGTGCAAGAACTGCTATTACTGAACTGAGCAATATTTTAAGAAGCAGTATGCAGGCTGAAAAAACGGAAACTACCAAGCTTGAAAAAGAATTAAGTATTGTAAAAGATTATCTTGAGCTCGAACAAATTCGGTTTGAAGACAGGCTTAAAGTGGAATATGATATTGATGAAGACACATTAGATCAACAGGTTCCACCGATGATGTTACAAACATTGGTAGAGAATGCAATTAAACATGGCATAAGTAAACAGATAAGCGGCGGTGTAATAAGAATTCATTCTGATTTTTTAGATGATCATCACGAATTAATAATTGAAAACACCGGGCATTTGAATGACGATATTAATCCTGATGGTTTTGGAATAGAAAGTACAACCAACCGGTTAAGACTTCTTTATGGCAACGATGCAAGTTTTCAAATAAAAAATTTAAACAGCAATACAGTGCAGGCAAGAGTAGTATTACCTGTTAATGCACTTTCATCTTTAAAACAATAAAATGGCTTTAAAAGCAATTATAGTTGACGACGAGCGACTCGCACGGACAGAACTTAAGAAAATGTTGCAGGAGTATCCTGATATTAATGTTATTGATGAAGCGGCAAATGCAGATGAAGGCATCGAAAAAATTGAAACACAAAATCCGGACATTATTTTTCTTGATATACAAATGCCGGGTAAAACAGGTTTTGATTTGCTAACCAGTTTGGAGAAAGCACCGCACGTAATTTTTACTACGGCGTACGATGAATATGCGTTAAAAGCATTTGATGTAAATGCGCTGGATTATTTATTGAAGCCGATAGAACCAAAACGTCTTGCAGATGCTATACATAAATTGCACGATGAAATAGACCGTGAAAGAGATCCGCACAGTGTTAATCGCGGACCACTTACAGAAGCAGACCAGGTTTTTGTAAAAGATGGCGAACGTTGTTGGTTTGTAAAGCTAAGCGAGATACGTTTATTTGAAAGTGTGGGTAATTACGCAAAGGTTTTCTTCGGTACAAACAAGCCTTTAATTTTAAAATCGCTCAATGCGCTGGAAGAACGGTTAGATGATCATGTTTTCTTTCGCGCAAACAGGAAACATATCATTAATCTTCGCTGGATTGAGAAAATAGAACCTTATTTTAATGGAGGATTGTTAGTTGAATTAAAAGGCGGAGAAAAAATTGAAGTAAGCCGCAGGCAAACCGTAAAGTTTAAAGAAATGATGAGTTTTTAAGCTGCGAAAAACTTAAGCATTTACAGGAACAGAATGTATAGCGTCACTGATTTCTTTAATTAGTGACGCATCTTTTTCAATAGCATTTCCAACCACAATAATATCAGCACCACTCCTACAGTTTAGGTAGGCTTTTTCGGCATTCGTTATTCCACCACCAATAATTAAGGGTGCTTCTATGTGTGAAGAAACTTTTTCAATCATGTGCTGAGAAATCGGGTTTTTTGCGCCGCTGCCTGCATCCATAAAAATTAATTTCATTCCAAGCATTTCACCTGCCATTGCAGTACACATGGCAATTTCGCTTTTATCACTTGGTATAGGAGTAGCGTTTGAAATATAGGAAACCGTTGTTGGCGCGCCACCATCAATCACCATATAACCTGTGGGCATAATCTCCAAACCACTTTGTTTAACTGCAGGTGCACTAATTACATGCTGACCAATTAATAATTCCGGGTTTCTTCCGGATATTAATGAAAGATATAAAAGCGCATCAGCATAACGGCTAATCTGGCTGGGCGAACCTGGAAAAATGATTACAGGTATTGAACACGAAACTTTTATTTCGCGGATACACTCATCAAGATTATTAGAAATAACCAAACTTCCGCCAACAAAAAAATAATCTATTTGCGCGTCTACAGCGAGTGAAACCAATTGCTCTGTTGTAGCAGCGTTTATTTTATCAGGATCAACCAGCACTGCAAATGATTTTTTGCCCGAACGTTTTCTCTCCTGTAGTTGGTTATATAACGTGTGCTTCATGCTGGTTCCCGGTTAGTGTGCCTTGCAAAAATGCAAAAAGTTTTTGATTCTTAAGAATTCGTGATATGTTTTCTGTTCACAACCTTTTATATAAATACGTATTTTGAAAAAAAAATTAGGTATCCGGCTGTGAAAATTCAGTTTTATAAATGGTAATGGCAAAAAATATGCTGATTTTAAAATATGTATTAAAACAAGCTCCGACGGCTTCTTCCGCCTAAACCCAATGCGCCTAACACGCTTCTTGTAATTACTGATGCTGCAGTTCTTTCAACCTGGTGCATCATCGGGCTATCAAAAATGCTTGTTTCTTTTTGAGACTTTGGCTGTTGTTGTTTTTGTTGAACCTGCTGTTGCGCTTGTTGTTGGCTAATAATAGCCGCTTGTTGCAATTTATTATTTAAAATTTCATAAGCACTCTCACTATCTACACTGCGATTATATTTTGATGCAAGTTTACTGTTACCTATAATAGCGTTTAATTCTGCATCAGATAAAACATTCATTCTGCTGCGCGGTGCACAAAGCATTGTATGCACAAGTGGTGTTGGAATTCCATTTTCATTTAATAATGTAACCAATGCTTCACCAATTCCCATTTGGGTAAGTAATTCATCGGTTTTATAAAAACTTGTTTCAGGAAAATTTTCTGCTGCCTGTTTAATCGTTTTTCTGTCTGCCGCTGTAAACGCGCGTAATGCGTGTTGTATCTTCAAACCTAATTGACTTAAAATTGATGCAGGCACATCCTGTGGATTCTGTGTACAGAAAAAAATGCCAATTCCTTTAGAGCGGATCAGTTTTATAATCGTTTCAATTTTTTGCAGTAAAGCATCCGTTGCTTCATCAAACAATAAGTGCGCTTCATCAATAAACAATATCAATTTTGGTTTATCAAGATCGCCTTCTTCAGGTGAAGTTGCATACAATTCATCCAGCAACTGCAACATGAATGTTGAAAATAATTTCGGATGATTCTGCATATCTGTTACACGTAAAATGTTTATCATTCCCCTGCCGTCATCACTTATGCGCATTAAGTCATCTACTTCAATACTTGGTTCTCCAAAAAAGATATCTGCGCCCTGCTGTTGTAACTCTATCACTTTTCGCAATATTGTTCCTGCTGTTGTGCCTGAAATATTTCCATACATTTTTTGAATGTCGGCCTTTCCTTCATTTGAAACGTATTGCAACACTTTTATAAAATCCTGGAGATTTAATAATGGTAACCTATTATCATCACAATATTTAAAAATGATTGCAACCAGACCCGATTGCGTATCATTTAAATCAAGAATTTTGGATAGAAGGATCGGTCCAAATTCACTTACCGTTGCGCGTAAACGAACGCCGGGCTCATCACTTAAAGTAAAAAATTCAACCGGAAATGAAGCGGGTTTATAAGTAACATTTAATAGTTTGCAACGTTCATCTATGGTGTTGTTTATAGCACCAGCCGCTCCAAGTCCGCTTAGATCACCTTTAATATCTAACAACAAAACCGGAATACTTGCATCACTTAAATACTCGCTTATAAGTTGCAATGTTTTTGTTTTTCCTGTGCCGGTTGCACCGGCGATTAAACCATGACGATTCATTGTTTTTAATGGAAGAAAAACATCAGCATTATCAACCACATTTCCATCAAGCATGGCACGACCGATCTTTACATTTTCTCCCTTAAATGTATATCCTGATTTAACTGCTTCGAGCAATTGTTGTTGCGTTGGCATAACTGTGTTTTATTTTTTGCAATATAAGAAGGCCTTTAAATTATTGCTTCGCTATAGCAATGGGTTGTTGTTTTTGTACAGTGGCATTTTTATGTACAACATCATTAATGGCATTCAATAAAGATTTGTCTCCACTCGCATCTTCAGTTAGCTGCCATATCATAACGCCATTGGCTTTTTGCAATGCAAGTTTTGTTTTTTGTTTGATAGTTGTTATTCCGTTGTAATAAATTGTATCCGCAACCTGATCTTTATATGCACCATGAAATTGTGCGATGATATCTTTAAACGCAAATTCATCTTGTGTAAACTGGTTATAAAACCCATAACCATAAAATGGAACACCAAGATTTGTTTTGCTTTGCGATAAACCTTTAGCACTCCAAAAATTTAAATCGCTTTCAGCCATTGTGTATGATGAATGCTGACCCGGATGATTCGGTGCCCAAGGTCCCGTTGAATCATAACTCATAATATTTACAAAACTGAAATGGCTGAAAGTTGATGCAGGAATTTGATCTGCAAACCATGTTGCAACAGCGGCTGTAACAAGCTTACCTTTTGGTTTTAATGTTGATGAAAGCGTTTTAATAAAGTTGCCATAGTTATTACCAATAATGTTTCCTTCAAGATCAACATCGGCGCCATCCAGATTATGCTTTTGCAAATAAGAAAGAATTTTGTTGCAGAATGATTGAACGTTATCAGGACTCGTTAGATTTTGCCAGTTCTTTTTAGTACCATTTAAATCGGCACCACCCATTGAGATAAGCACTTTTACTTTGTTTGCATGTGCTTTATTTACTACAGTAGATAATCCTGAAAATGGTGTGAGATTTCCATTCGCATCAGGATTGGCAAATGCAATATTTAAGTGCGTGATCTTTGTGTAATCAAGATTTACTGCATTGTTAGGAAAATCATCCCACGTGTTTAGATAACCAACAATTCTGAATTGTGCATTTGTTGTTACTGATAAAAGTAAACATGCAATTATAAAATAACTGGTTAAAAGTTTTTTCATAAATGGATTTTAAAGTGACAAATTACACTTTGGGCAGCTCATAACCATTATGATATTTTGCGGCCAGCAATTCGTTTGCATCTTTATCGGTAAAATTTTTCTTTTCATCATCCCAATAAATTTTTCTTCCTGTTCTAAATGCAATATTGCCCATATCGCAAACAGTTGCTACATGCGCTGCATCTTGTACAGGACATTTCAGATCTTCCATCTTTCTTGATTTAACCACTTCTAAAAAATTTCCGGTATGTTTTAAAATACCATCATCCACAACGGGCTGCCGTGCAACAGCATCCATTTGATTTTTATTATTCTTCACTTCTGGTATTACTTCCCAGCCACCACGATCAACAACCAGCGTTCCGTTATTGCCGATAAATGCAACACCATGATCTCTCGAATATGGTCCGTCGTTTATGCCTGTTGCATGTTCCCACAACATATTGAAATTACCGAAATCATACACGGTTGTTAGTGTATCGGGCGTTTGTTCAGCATCATCAGGATAAGCAAATTTTCCCCCGCTTGCCATTATACTTTTTGGAACGTTTGCTTTTGAACCTATCAATGCGTAATCAATCATGTGCACGCCCCAGTCCGTCATTAAACCACCGGCGTAATCCCAATACCATCTGAAATTAAAATGAAAACGATTTGGATTGAAAGGACGTTTTTCTGCAGGTCCTAACCACATGTCATAATCTACGCCCGGCGGAGGAGCACTGTCGGGTTTTACGGGTACTGATTCCATCCATCCCTGGTAAGCCCATGCTTTTACCAAACGCACATTGCCTAATTTTCCCGAATGCACAAAATCCATCGCATCTGCATAATGCTTTTCACTGCGCTGCCATTGACCAACCTGCACCACGCGATTATATTTTTTCTGTGCATCCACCATTGCCCTGCATTCAATTATTGAATTACCAACCGGCTTTTCGCAATACACATCTTTTCCCGCCATGCATGCATCCACCATAATCTTGCAATGCCAATGATCTGGTGTTGCGATGAGCACTGCATCAATATCTTTATTATCTAACAATTTTCTGTAATCACTGTAAGCAGTAACAGTTATATTTTGTTTTTTTAGTTCTGCCACACGCTGACTTAAAACATTGCCATCCACATCACACAATGCAATGCATTCTGCTTCGGGATGTTTTATTAAGTTGGTAAGATCTGTCCAACCCATTCCATGAATACCAATTGCACCGATTCGAATTTTTTCGTTGGCTGAAATTTTTTTTGCTGCGGATAAAGTTTTCGGTAATAAGGCTGCGCCGGCTAAATAGGCTGATGTGTTTTGAATAAAGTGTCTGCGTTTCATAATATGATTATTTTTATGACAAGTGTTGAAGCAAATAAAAATACAACGTTTGTTATATCGAATGCTTAAAAATAATTTAAGAGTGTGATAATTGATAAGAAAGTATCAACAAAAACTAATAATTGTATAATGAACAATTATAGGTACGACAAAAAATTTATTGTAATTATCAATAAGGTTAAGAATTACATTTGCGTACTTAGTGATGAAAGCCTACATAAACTTCACACGCATTGTTTTAATTTTTGTTTTTTTGGTGATACTTGCCGGCGGCATTGTACGCACTACTCAAAGCGGAATGGGTTGCCCGGATTGGCCCCATTGTTTCGGCATGTGGGCACCGCCTTTAAGCGCAAAAAGTTTACCATCTGATTATAAAAAATATTTAAGCAAGCAGGATATTGATGCAGTGTATAATCCTGCACATGCATGGACGGAATACATCAACCGCTTAATTACCGGCGCACTTGGTATTTTAATATTGATACATGTTGTGTGGAGCTTTAAAAAATTCTTTCGCACCAAACAAATTAT
>DASZUY010000137.1:0-7647 GCA_035547495.1 Parafilimonas sp.
CTTAAAATGCCTTTTTTCTGCTTTTTCCAGCGATTGAATCAGCAGAAATAATGCATCTGTAAACCTGTTGGACATCATAACAAACAATCTCCTAAAACCCAATGGCAGCAAGGGTTTTACAATTTTATTCTATATTTTGACATACGCAAAACGCGCTTAACTTGTTTTGCGTGCGAAAATACGAATGAATACTTTTACATCAGAATTTCAAAGGCAAGCAAGCGTTAGAGGAGCAATCGAAAGAGGCCAGAAACAAAAAACGAAATTTAGAACTTTTTCATATGGCAAGCAATCGTTAGAGGCCGTTCCGTTTCCACGGAAGGGCCATTTTTTTTGGCGTTGCAATATAAGCGTTAAAATTATTCAACCAACTTTTTTTTAATCAAAATTTAATATTGCTATTTCACTTTCTCAGGTGATATGCTTCTTTTAGAGCACTCTTCACTAACTTCTTTGATGCTTTATTAAGATTAATTGTAGTAGCACCTTTCAGTCCCCATTTATTGGGAACAGGAAAAATTATATCACTACCCGGCGGACAAAAAATAAACTGCGTTTGCGTATCAAACATTAAGTTGAGTGTTGCGTCTTTTGCTAAAAGTGTTGCAAATATTTTCCCGTTTACTGTAAATGCAGTTCGATGAAAATGCGGTTTTTCATCTGTATCTTCAAATGATAATGCAATTTCTCTTGCTTGTTCAGGTGTTACCATATTCAATAATCTAAGTCATCAGTAAGATAAACAAATCGGTTGTAACTAATTTGCATAAATTTCGTTTCAACAATTTAAAAATGCAGCAACCAAATTCTGCTAACAAGATTTTTTATATCGATAATATTCGTATTCTGTTAACGGTGCTTGTAATAATGCATCACACATGCATAACATATGGAGCTCCGGGCGGTTGGTATTTTACGGATAAATCAACCAATGAAACTGCGCTGATTTTTATGACGCTTTTTGTTGCGACTAACCAATCATTCTTTATGGGTTTTTTCTTTTTTCTTGCAGCGCTTTTTACAGAGCCATCATACAATAAGAAAGGTGCATCAAAATTTCTTTCAGACCGTTTGAAAAGGTTGGGTATTCCGCTGATTTTTTATTCGTTTATTTTTTCGCCGCTGCTTAATTTTCTTGTTTACAAATTTGGGCATAATAAACCCGGAACTTTCCTTCAATATTTAAGAGGATATGACGACTGGATTGATTTCGGCGTACTTTGGTTTGTTGCTGCATTACTTATTTTTACTTTGGTGTATGTTGTAGAGCGTAAATTTTATCCAAACACGCCGCAAAGAAAACGGGCGCTTCCAAAAAACATTACCATTTTCATTTTTGCACTAAGCCTGGGCATCATTAGTTATGTTGTAAGAATTTTTTTTCCTGTGGGATGGGTTTTACATCCTTTAGGTTTTCAGCCGGCACATTTTACTCAATACATAGCTTTATTTATTGCAGGCATTGCAGCAAGCAGAAATGATTGGCTTAATAAAATTGATTACAGGAAAGGAAAACACTGGCTGATAATTTCAATCATTTTAATTCTGTCGTTTCCATTGCTATATCTTATTAAAGTAATCACGAATAGTCCAATTGAAGCATTTGAAGGTAACGGCACTTTGCAATCATTACTGAGTGCTGTTTGGGAACAATTAACCGGCATATCAATTATTGTTGCGTTGCTTGGTGTTTGCAAACAGAGATGGAATTATTCAACTTCATTATTAAAAAAACTTGCAAGGGCTTCTTTTGCCACATACATTTTGCATCCGCTTACAGTTATTTCAATTGCATTGATTTTACAAACATGGCAAATTGAACCTGCCGTAAAATTTTTAATTGCAGCTCCTGTTGCTGTAATCGTATCATTTATTATTGGGTTACTAGTTGTAAAGCTGCCGGTTGTAAAAGATATTATTTAAGAGATGATTTTATTTTGCTGACACTGTTTGTTTAATTGCTTCTTTAACTGCCGGCGCTACTGCTTTTCCAAACAATTCAATTGAGTGCATCATTTTTTCATGCGGAATATCGCCGGAAATTATCTGCGCTAAAAATCTTGTATTGTTAAATAGTTTATGCTGATAAATTAATTTATCAGCCGCATCGTTTACACTTCCAACAACCAATGGCCCATCCGGTTCACACAATGCTTCAAAATGATCTCTTGTCATTTCACTCCAACCTCTTTCTTTACCAATTCTGTTCATGACTTTTTCATAGATCACCCAAAACTCGTCTCTTGCCTGTTCACTTGAATCTGCGATGTATGTGTGCTCGTTAATACATAACCGAAGTTTATCAATGTCATGCCCTGCTCGTTTTGCAGCATTACGATATAAATCAGTAAGCTGTGTAAAATAAACCGGATTACCGCCGAGAATCGCGATCGTTAATGGCAAATTCAGACTGCCTGCACGCACAACAGAAGCAGGTGTTCCGCCAACTGCGATCCATATTGGTAATTGTTGTTGAAGCGGTCTTGGATAAACGCCCAAATTATTTATGGATGCACGATGTGTTCCTTTCCACGAAACAATTTCATGTTGGTTGATGTTTAAAAGCAAATCCAATTTCTCGATAAACAATTCATCGTAATCATTCAAATTATAACCAAATAAAGGAAATGATTCAATAAACGAACCTCTGCCCGCCATAATTTCTGCACGACCGTTGGATATTAAATCAAGCGTTGCAAAGTTTTGAAATACACGAACCGGGTCTGCAGAACTTAAGACTGTAACAGCACTAATGAATTTTATTTTTTTTGTGACAGCTGCTGCAGCAGCTAAAATCATCTCCGGTGCGCTCACAACATAATCTGCGCGATGATGTTCGCCTAAAGCAAAAACATCCAGTCCAATTTCATCGGCAAGTTTTGCGAATTGTAATAACTCCTGAACTTTTTTGTGTGCATTAACTGCTTTGCCTGAAACTTTATCAGGTACGATTTCTCCGAAGGTGCTTATACCAAATTCCATGAAGCGAAGTTATTACAGGAAAAACATATCATTCATTTCACTTCACACAACTCATCCCATCTTGAAGTATACCGCGGGCTGCGAAATTCCTGGCGCATTTTCCAATTACGTTTTGTACCGCTGGCAGCAAATTTTAAAACATCATTCCGCATACTAAAGTTGATATTATCCATCATGCTCATCAGCATGCGATTATTATTTTCTTCTTTCGGAATAAAAAAATCGCCTTGAACAGATGTATCTTGAATAAGACCGCTTAACATCACACCGGCTTTTTTATACAATTTTCCATCTTCATAAATACGGTCAACAATTTTCATAGCGGCTTTAATTAATTCACTAGTAACACAAGTAGCATGCGGCAACATAATGCAATCACTTATTGTAGGTCCATGTGAAAAATGACCATGATTATCACGCGGCAACTTCGGAACAACAAACGCCGTTATTGCCGAAGCTGCACTGTATTGCCGGCGTAGTTTTTCTGCAGCTCTTGATGTATAGGTAGCAACCGCTTCTTTAATACTTTGTTTATCTTTTACAGGCACCCCAAACATGCGTGTAGTGGCAATCATTTTTTTCTGAACCAATTCTTCATCCATTACAATAAAACGTTCACCTTTCAATTCTTTGATTAAACGAACACCAACAACGCCGCCCAAATTTTTTCTTGCCCATTCTTCCGGCATTTGTGTTAAGTGATATGCATCAAAAATGCCGAACGATTTTAATTTATTCGCGTACTGCCTGCCAACGCCCCACACATCACCAACAGGTGTTTTATGCAAAGCATTATTTACATCTTCGTTAGTTTTTAAAACAGTAACACAGTTGGTTGCTTTCTTATCAAGCTTTGCAATATGATTTGCCACCTTACTTAATGTTTTTGTTGGCGCCACACCAACAGAAACTTTCACGCCTGTCCATTGTTCAACGGTTTCTCTTAATTGCAGTGCAGCAAAATCAAGCTTTTCAAACGGCACTGCATCCATATTAATAAACGCTTCATCTACCGAATACACTTCCACATTTTCTTTGCCCATTATCACGCGCAATGTTTCCATTACACGCCAGCTCATATCACCATATAAATTATAGTTCGATGAAAACGTTGCGATGTCATACTTCTCAATGATATCTTTTGCTTTAAAATATGGAATTGCCATATCAACACCCAATGCTTTTACTTCATCACTACGACTTACGATACATCCATCATTATTACTTAAAACCACAACAGGTTTCTCCGCGAGTTCCGGTCGAAAAACTCTTTCTGCCGAACAGTAAAAACTATTGCAATCAACAACGGCGTACATACGGAGTTATAAGTTTTAAGTGATAAGTTATAAGTTGAATAATGATGTTTGCGTTACTTCTTCTTTCATTCCCTGAAACATAAATTTTTCAACTTGTTTGTAAGTTTCGCCGGCTTTTCTTTTTAATAATAATGCATGGTCTGCAATAAATCTTCCATGAAAATTTGCATGCTGATATTCAAGCCAGCCTTTCTCGTATTGCCAGGGCTGTAACTTTCTTGCAATGGTTAAATGCGGCTCTGTTATAAAAAATGGCTTATTGTCTTTATCCATCTTCATAAACTTTTGTGCATTTTGCCGCAATGTTTTTACCGCGTTCATTATTTGCACTTTGCTTACGATGTTTATGTAGATAGTGTGTGTTGGAAAGCTGCCAAAATCTTTCAATTCAATTTTAAAAGGCGTGATGGTTTTTGCATTGTTGCGCAGAAATTGTACAATGCGATTTTCCGTTGCAGGAAACTGTTTGAACATCGCCAATGTTATATGTGGTAGTCCAACTTTAACCCCTTCAAATTTGTAATCTGCTTTAAATTTTTCTTTGATAAATTTTATTTCATCCCATAATGCTTCATGCGGTTGCAACACCAGCAAATATTCTGATGGCAGTAGATGATTTATTTCCCGCAATTCTTCATCACTCACAAATTCCTGTAATCGCATTGATTGTTTCATAATTTCAGAACATTGGAATAATCTTTAAATATTTTTTAGCAAACAGCTTCTTCATTTTGCGCCAGCTTAAAAACGCTTACCTGTTTACATTTATCAAACTGGTTCATTCGCTTTAGCAAAATCAATTCATTCACCATAAAATTTGCATTAAATGTTTTGTGCGAATAATCCATTATCGCTTTTTCATACACAGTTTGCTGCAGGCTTCTTGCAATGGTGAGATGCGGATGATTGATGAGCTTTGCGTTTGGAAAACCATTATCGTTAATGTATGTATTAATAGTTTTTAATGAAGCGGCGAGTTGTTTAAACGGCTCGTGATTTTGAATACGCGCATACACCGTTTTGGATGATGGAAAGCCACTGAAATTGTTCAGCATTACATCAAAGCTGTGGTGATTGCTGATGATTTTGTGCATCCATTTAATCAACGTTTCCTCCATTGTTTCTTTTGCCAGGAAATTTGCAATCGTTATATGCGGCAACGTTTTTTTGGCAATGTTCACGTTGTACTCCAAAGAAAAATTTTCTTTCTCCGCTAACAACTGATTAAAAATTTCTTCATTGGGATGAACGACCAATAAGTATTCAAAAAACTTTGGTGGTTCAAATCGTAAATCTGATAAAAAAAATAAATTCTGTTCCATATATATACAATTTGTGGTTTGAAAAAAATACTCCTTACTAAAACGCTAAACTAATCAATTTAGTTTACTTTTACTAAAAATATTAGTTAATCTAAAACTTTGTATATGGAAAGGGAAGTAACCTACACCGCTGTCTATGATGGCAGCAAAAATTTTACACAGCATCATGTAAAAACCGCAAATGCCAATGGCTTTGCCGCCGCTGCTGATGATTATATGGAGCGCGGTATTGATTTGAATGAACAATTAATTTTAAACAAGCCGGCTACATTTTTCTTTCGTATGAATGGCGATGCGATGATTGAAGACGGCATTTACAGCGGTGATGTTTTAATTGTTGACCGCAGCATAAAACCTGCCAGCGGAAAAATAATTGTTGCCATTCTTGATGGCGAATTACTGGTGCGGCGGTTGCAAAAAAATTTCAACAGTGTTGAATTGATTGCCGCCAACAACAAAATAGGGAACATTCAGTTTTCTTCATTCGATGACCGAGCCAATGTTTGGGGCGTTGTAACCTGCGTTATTCATGTGTATGAAAAAAGTTTATTCGTTACAAAAAACAAAAGCGAGTTCAATCAAAAAGACAGGTACGGAAAGGAGCAAAGATTTTATTAATTGTCCGAACCAGGATTTATCTGATTTAAGAATTAACCTGATTTTTCATTAATAAAGAATCACTTTTTAAAAATTTAAGAAGATTGGATAAAAAGATAAGCTATAAAATCTAATAATCGAAGCATAGCAGTTCGGAAAGCAGTATTACAAAAGTTTAATCGGAGGTGGTGCACCGATGTGTTGCTTATCATCGGTGCTTGTCCCGAAAGCTTTCGGGATTGGTTCTTTTTCTTTCAGGAGAAAAAGAACATAACACATATTAGTTCCCGTTTTTAAATTATATCACTATGAAAAATATTGTTGATAATCCAAATGCAAAGCCACGACCCAAAACACAGGAAGAAACTGTGCAATATCATTTTGGACGCGGTGCACAAATCAATACGAAAAATAAATTTTTAATTAACGAAGTTTCAAAAGAACATTTTGAAGCCATTGATGATTGGGAAGATAAAACGCTTCCAACAATTTATTTAGAGCAGGAAGTAAAAACAATTGTAAATAAAGTTGAAAGTCCTGATGTTGGTATGAGTTACAGCATGAACCCATATGCAGGTTGCGAGCATGGCTGCATTTATTGTTATGCGCGAAACGTGCATGAATACTGGGGTTATAGTGCCGGCATAGACTTCGAACAAAAAATAATTGTAAAGAAAAATGCGCCGCAGTTGCTGCGCAAATTTTTAATGCATCCGAAATGGGACGCCACGCCTTTAATGTTAAGCGGTAATACAGACTGCTATCAGCCGGCAGAACAAAAATACCGCTTAACGCGTGGCATGTTAGAAGTGTGTAACGAGTTCAATCAGCCGGTAGGAATTCTTACAAAAAATTCGTGGATACTAAAAGATAAAGATGTGCTTGCTGAAATGGGCAGAAAGAATATTGTTTCGGCAATGGTTTCAATAACATCTTTTAATGAAGACTTACGCCGTGTAATGGAACCACGCACAACAACAGCCAAACAAAAATTAAAAGTGATTAATGAATTAAGTTCTGCAGGTGTGCGCATGGGTATTATGATGGGTCCGATGATTCCCGGTTTGAATGAACACGAAATGCAACGCATCATGAAAGCGGCGAGAGATAATGGCGCAACATTTACAGCGTACACATTTATTCGTTTGAATGGTGCTATCAAATTTTTATTCCGTGATTGGTTGTATAAAAATTTTCCGGAACGTGCTGATAAGGTTTGGCATTTAATTGAAAAAAGTCATGACGGGCAGGTGAATGATACACGCTGGGGTGTGCGTATGCGTGGGGAAGGTCCGATTGCACAGTTGGTGGCGCAACAATACCGCAAGTATGGAAAATTATATGGTATGAACGCAGAAGACTGGAGTTTAGACAGAAGTTTATTTAAAAGACCTGGTGATGTTCAGGGGAAATTATTTTAAGCTGTCTGA
>DASZUY010000138.1:0-8707 GCA_035547495.1 Parafilimonas sp.
TTAATGAAAAAATTTTTGATTGCTATTTCAATCGTTTGTTTTTCTTCTCTGCTGCATGCGCAGAAAGTTTCTGTAAATGATCCTGTACCCACTAAAGCACAATTGCAATGGCAGCAAATGGATTTTTATCTGTTCATGCATTTTGGTCCGAACACATTTACAGATTTGGAATGGGGAAAGGGCACAGAGCCCGAAGATGTTTTCAATCCAACACATTTAGATTGCGGGCAATGGTGCCGTATTGCAAAGGCGGCAGGTGCAAAAGGAATTATCATCACAGCAAAACATCATGATGGATTTTGTTTGTGGCCGAGTAAGTATTCAACGCATACTGTTGCACAAAGCAAATGGAGAAATGGTAAGGGCGATGTGCTGCGCGAGTTGAGCGATAGTTGTAAAAAATATGGTTTAAAGATGGGCGTGTATCTATCACCGTGGGATCGCAATCATCCGAAATACGGAACACCGGAATACAATGATGTTTTTGTAAACATGATGAAAGAAGTGGTGAAGAACTACGGACCATTCTTTGAGTTTTGGTGGGATGGCGCAAACGGTGAAGGACCAAATGGAAAGAAAATGATATATGACTGGCATCGCTTTGAACAAACAATGCGAAGTATTGCGCCCAACACAATTGTGTTTAGTGATATTGGCCCTGGTGCGCGTTGGGTTGGAAATGAAAATGGAATTGCCGGCGATCCGAATTGGAATACATTAGATACAGCGGGTTTTACAAGAGGTGCAGGCGCACCTTCAACAGATACATTAAATCATGGAAATGTAAATGGAAAAAACTGGATACCTGCTGAGTGTGACGTGAGTATAAGACCCGGCTGGTTTTATCATGCAGAAGAAGATGAAAAAGTAAAAACATCAGAACAACTATTTGCGTTGTATTTGAAATCTGTTGGTCGTGGTGCGAACTTAATATTGAATGTTCCGCCGGACAGAGAAGGTTTAATTAATGAACATGACTCTGCTGCATTAATGGGATTTAAAAATTTGAGAAATGAAAGTTTTGATAAGCCAATTACTGATAAAAAATTTACAGCAGCTTCATCAACATACACCATTGATTTGCATCAACCACAAAAAATAAATTGTATTGTGTTGGAGGAAGATATTGCAACCGGGCAAAAAATAAAATCATTCACTATCCAACTTCAACAAAAAAATAATACAGTAAAAGAATTGCACGATTATACAGTTGGCAAAAAACGTATTCTTACTTTTCCATCAACAGATGCAGACGCAATTGTTATTAAAATTGATGAAGCAAAGGCAACGCCTTTATTAGATGAAGTATCTGCTTTTTTAATTGATGAAAATTTGGCTGAGAAACAATAACGAGTGTACGCATGAACAAGCCGATGAAAAAACGTGACCATGTACATGATAACACCAAACTACCTGTTGAAGATGTAAATATGAATTGAAAAAGTTCGACAGGTTAGATGTTAAATGCAAGTATTTACGTTTAATTAATAGCTGTGAAAATTTGCAATTCTGATTAACTTCGATAAGCAATTATGCAAAATTGAATCAAGCGATTGCATGCCATCAAAACCAACTGCTAACAAAACAGAAGTCAGCAAAGCATATAGAAATTATGTGTTGATGATGTTGACACTGGTTTACGTCTTCAATTTTATCGACAGGCAAGTGTTGGTGATTTTGCAGGAATCGATCAAAAAAGAATTACACTTATCTGATACGCAACTTGGCATGTTATCTGGTTTTACATTCGCGATTTTTTATGTAACGCTTGGTATTCCCATTGCACGTTTAGCAGATAAAACAAACCGCAGAAATACTGTTGCAATATCACTTGGTATCTGGAGCATCATGACGACATTATCGGGCACCGCAAAAAATTTTATCCAATTATTATTAGCGCGAATTGGCGTTGGTGTTGGAGAAGCAGGCGGAAGTCCGCCGGCACATGCAATGATCTCAGATTATTTTCCGCCGGAAAAAAGATCAACAGCGTTAAGTATTTATTCTGCCGGACTTTATTTTGGCGTATTAACCGGATTTTTATCAGGAGGATATTTAAATCAAAAGTTTGGATGGCGCGAAGCATTTTTTGTTGTGGGAATTCCCGGAGTCATTTTTTCGTTATTGTTTTTTGTAACCGTAAAAGAACCACGACGCGGCGCAACAGATGCAACCGGTCAATCATTACAAGTTTATTCATTGCGCGATGTGTTGAAAAAATTATATGCAACCAAAACATTTGTTTGGTTGGCTATCGCATCCGCATTGAATGTCTTTTGTATTTACGGATTGTTGAATTGGGCACCATCTTTTCTTACAAGATTGCATGGAATGACGAGCGCACAAATCGGATCTTCACTCGGATTAATTTATGGCATTGGTGGCGCAACCGGATCTTTCGCCGGAGGTTTACTCACAGATCATTTTGGAAAAAAAGATAAACGCTGGTATTTGAAAATGCCTGCATACGCGATAATCATCGGGATTCCATGTGCACTGGGCGCATTGTTTCTGCAGAACAATTCGCTTACACTTGCTTGTTTGGGTTTATGTGCGCTATTGCAAAGTGTTTATTTAGGTCCATGCATTTCTGTTGCGCACAGTCTTGTTCCTGCATCTATGCGGGCACTTACATCTGCTGTTTATTTTCTAATTATAAATTTAGTTGGATTAGGTTTCGGACCAATGATCGTTGGAATGATCAGTGACGCATTAAAGCCTTCACTTGGTAATGAATCATTACGCTGGGCTTTATCCATTATCATTATCATAAGTATTGTCTCTGCAATATTCTTTTTTGTTAGTGCGAAAAAATTGATGATAGACTTAAAAGGAAAAGAAGTAATTGTTGAATGATGTTATCTCGCTGCGCCGCCGTCAATCGTTAAACAAATGCCGCTAACAAATGCCGCTTCATCTGAAGCAAGATAGAGGTATCCATTCGCTATATCATCAGGCACACCCCAATGACCAAGTGGTATATGTTGAATGGTATTATTGCGAACTTCTTCCGGCATTAAATCTGTCATCGCTGTTGTAATGAAACCAGGTGCAATGCAATTCGCTGTAATATTATAACGACCTAATTCCATCGCCCAAACTTTTGTCATACCGATAATTGCAGACTTTGTTGCAACATAATTTGTTTGTCCAAAGTTGCCGCGAATAGCAACGTTTGATGAAGCAGAAACAATGCGACCATAATTCTGTTCTTTCATGATTGGAGCAACAGCCTGCGTGCAAGTAAAAACGCCGGTAAGATTTACAGCGATCACATCATCCCATTCCTGCTTCGACATTTTTAATAATGTTCTGTCTTTTGTTATACCTGCATTGTTGATGAGAATATCTATCCGCCCAAAATATTTGTGCGCATCAGCAACAGCCTGCTGCACTTCATCATAATTTGTAACAGACACTTTTTGAAACATAACATCATGCCCGTTTTGTTTTAATCGTTGTGCAACATCATTGCCTTTATCAGACACATCCCACAAAATAATTTTTGCGCCTTCTTTTGCAAATCGTTCGGTGGTGGCAAGACCGATGCCGTTAGCGCCGCCGGTGATCAAAGCAATCTTATCTTTTAATCGCATTGTATTTGGTTTATCAAATAAAGATAACCTGTAAACGATGAATTTATAAGCTGCAGTTAGTCTTTCATTAATTTTCTATTTTTGAATAAACACAATAACGATGCGCCACCTAACTACTTTGCTTTTGCTGCCTGGTTTTATTATTTGTACTAACACTGCACAAACGCAATCACACGTACTTATTGAAGCACCTGCCGCAGCGGGAGGATTTTCAACCGAACGTCTTGTAAGATTAGATTCAGCCATGAATGATTGGGTAAAAAATAAATGGACGAATGGCGCTGTTGCACTCATTGCACGTGATGGTAAAATTGTTTATGATAAAGCATATGGATATAATGATGTGAATACAAAAACGCCGCTCGATAAGAACGGGATCTTTCGCATTGCTTCGCAGACAAAAGCTATTACTTCTGTAGCTGCGATGATTTTATGGGAAGAAGGAAAATTTTCGTTGGAAGATCCTGTTTCAAAATATATTCCCGGTTTCGCAAATGAACGTGTGCTCGATACGTATAATCCGAAAGACACCACATTTACTACGGTGCCTGCAAAGCGACCTGTTACAATTTTAGATTTGCTCACGCACACATCAGGTCTTGGTTATCCTGCCATCGGTACAGCTGAAGAAAATGCGATCTATGCAAAATATTATATCACCGGTGGTGTTGGTACAAAAGGACAAACGATGGCGGATGCATTTAATCGTTTGGGTAAGTTGCCATTATTTTTTCAGCCCGGTACGCAATGGAAATATAGTTTGGGTGCTGATGTGGTTGGTTACCTTATACAGGTTTGGTCTGGTATGTCATTAGAAGATTTTTTTACAAAAAATATTTTTGAACCGCTTGGTATGCACGATACTTATTTTAATGTGCCTGCATCAAAAGGTTCAAGGCTTGTAAATTTTTTTGTGGGTGATTCATCAGGAAACATGCAAAAACAAGCATCAGTATTTGGCGGCGCACTTGATATGAATTACCCGCTTGAACACACAGATTATTTTTCAGGTGGTGGCGGATTATCATCAACTATTACTGACTATGCAATTTTTTTACAAATGTTATTGAATGGTGGTGAATACAACGGCGTGCGTTTATTAGCGCCAAGCACGGTAAAGATGATGACCGAAAATCAAATTGGTGATTTAACCGTGAACATTGGCAACAGCACCGGCGCTAAGTTTGGTTTTGGCGTTGCCGTTGTGCCTGAACATGGATACACTGCTACACCGAGTGAGCCCGGCACGTTTGCATGGGGCGGTGTTTTTTCAACGACGTATTGGGTTGATCCGAAAGAGCATTTGATTGGAATATTATATGAGCAAATATGGGGACCTTATGTGGCGCAAACACAAAAGCTCTTTCACGCATTGGTCTACCAGGCGATGGTGAATTGAAATGAATAAGAATTATTAGCAATTAATGTTTAGCTGATTTATTTTTTGTTTTCCTGGTGATATCTTTCTCTCAACGCAGACTTTAAAAATTTTCCAACAGAAGTTTTTGGTATTGCTTCGATGAAAGCATATTCGTTTGGTATCCAAAATTTCGCAAACTTATCAGACAAAAATTTCTTGAGTTCATCATAAGAAACCATCTTGCCTTCTTTTAATACAACATACGCAAATGGTCGTTCAATCCATCGCTCATCAGGCACTGCAATCACTGCAGCTTCTAACACGCAATTATGCGCCATCAAACAATTTTCCAATGCAACAGAACTTATCCATTCGCCACCGGATTTGATCAAATCTTTACTTCGATCTTTAATTTCGATATATCCATTTTCATCAATCGTTACAACATCGCCCGTCTTCAACCAACCATCATCTGTAAATTTTTCTGATGGTTCGTCTGTGTGATAATATGCTGCGCAAACCCACGGACCACGCACTTCTAATTCACCCATCGTTACACCATCCCACGGAATAAACCCATCTTCATTTCTTCCACGCACTTCAACAAAAGGCGCAGGCAACCCTTGTTTTGCCCGCTGATTATATTGCTCTTCTTTAGGTAATTTTTCAATTGCAGAAGTAACATTTGCCGTTGCACCTAACGGCGACATTTCCGTCATACCCCATGAATGCAACACTTGTATATTATATCGCTCATCAAATGCTTTTACCAAAAATCGCGGCATAGCAGAACCGCCCATTACAATGGTGCGCAAAGAAAGTTTGTATTTGTTTGGATCATGATCAAGCATGTTTAAAATACTCATCATCACCGTTGGAACGCCTGCAGTGACTGTTACTTTTTCCGTTTCGAAAAGTTGCAACAAACTTTCTCCATCGAGATACGGACCAGGAAAAACCTGTGTGGCACCAACGAATGTGCAACTGTACGGAAAGCCCCATGCGCTTGCATGAAACATCGGAACAATCGGCAATAAAACATCGCGTTCTGAAACATTTGCACCAACGCAGGTTAACAAAAAAGCCATCGTGTGCAACATGATGGAACGGTGTGAATACAACACACCTTTCGGCATGCCCGTTGTTCCCGAAGTGTAACACATAAACGCGGCTGTGTTTTCATCGCCTTCAAAAGCGCTGAATAAATTTTCATCGCCTCCTGTTACAACATCTTCATAATTCAAATATTCTTTTGAGATCGGTTCATGTGTTTGCGGTATCACAATTACATGCGAAACATTGATCAGCGTTTTAAATTTTTCAAACAGCGGCAATAATATTTGATCAACGATGATGATTTTATCTTCTGCGTTATTGATGATGTATGCAAGATCATCTGCACTCAACCGGATATTGAGCGGATGAATAACCGAACCAACGCATGGAACGGCAAAATACGCTTCGAGATGTTGATAATGATTCCAGCTTAATGTGGCAACGCGGTCACTTTCCTTCATCCCTAATTGCTGTAAAGCAACCGCTAATCTTTTTACACGCTTTGCAAGATCAGTGTATGTATAACGATGAATAGTCTTATCAGCAAGCCTGCTTACAATTTCTTTTTTTCCAAACAAGCTTTCCGCTCTTCGTAAAATTGTTGGCAGCGTAAGCTGGTAATCCATCATTAAACCTTTCATGGCAAAACAAAATCGTTTAATTATATTTTGCAGCGAAAGATAATTAAAAGAAATAGAAATAACAGCTCATGTAACTGCTGAGCATCTAATCAAATTATTGATGTGTCAGAAAAATGAAAACAAGATACCAGGACTGCTTACAACCTTCTCCTTTTATATATGCCGGAACCAAAGCATCATGCGGAATAAGTTTGTTGAATATTGTAAACAATTCATTTAAGATGCAATGATTTTTTTATAACGCTTGATATAGGTTGTTTTGCCTTTGTAAATTTCCACTTAGTAAAACCCCATGAATTTTGTAATTTTTTTATTTGATTGTTGGTAAGCTGATCGAATGCCGGATCAAAAAATTCTTTCACCTGTTGATCATAATATGCTCTAAGCTGTTCGTGGTTTTCCATAAATATAGATTGTTATCTTTTAACGTAAAATGCTTCTGTGGAATTGCATACTATTTTCAAAAATTTCGTTGTCTTTATATCCTTTAGTGACAGCACAATTTTTATGAATATGTTCAGCCAATTATTAATTTAATATCACAGTAAAAACAACTTTGTTTAAATACTAAACCTACAAGTTTGATTTATGTACGCTGTTGTAAAAAAGAATTTCTATTTTTGAAAGGTGACGAGATAAACCAGGCGGAGATTGCTTAATTACTGAATTTGTTTCTCCCATATTTTTATGCTTACTACAATTGGTGATTTGTTTACATCTCTTGAAAATGGTGGTTTTGAAACTGCCGATGGCTCACTGAAAAACCGGATTGAGTTTTTAATTATAAAAGATTTATTGTTTGAGGTTTTGTTAGACAGAATTCCATCGCATTATGTTGAGCAGTACAATTTGTTCAACGGTCATGTGCCTGAAGACAGCGCTTTATATTTTAATGAATAAGCATAAGCTTTCGCTGTTACCTGTTTAGCAAAAGATTTGTTTCCTAAAAAAATAAATCCTTATTTTTCCACCTGTAATAAAAACCAACATGAGTTTATTCCGAACAAAATCATTAGATGTTTTATTAGCACAAGCTGCCGATTCTGAAAAAGGGTTAAAGAGAACGTTAGGAGCAGGCAATCTTATAGCACTTGGCATAGGAGCAATTATAGGCGCAGGTTTATTTGTAAGAACTGCCGCCGCTGCCGGAGAGCATGCGGGACCCGCAGTGACCATTTCATTTATTGTTGCAGCAATTGGTTGTGCATTTGCAGGGTTGTGTTATGCAGAATTTGCATCTATGATTCCTATTGCAGGCAGTGCTTATACTTATGCTTATGCAACCATGGGCGAATTAATTGCATGGATAATTGGATGGGCATTAATTCTTGAATATGCATTAGGTGCAGCAACCGTTTCCATTTCATGGAGTGAATATTTAAACATTCTTCTCAATAAAAGTATTCCGTATGAATGGTGTCATTCGCCGTTTGAATCGCTGAAAGATGCAGCGGGCGTTATGCATCATGGTATCATGAACATCCCTGCATTATTTATTTTATTATTATTATCTCTTTTATTGATAAAGGGAACGCAGGAATCTGCAACGGTAAACATGGTTATCGTAATTATAAAAGTTGCAATTGTACTCGTGTTTATTGCAATAGGATGGCGCTTTATTAATCCTGCAAACCATACACCTTATTTTATTCCTGCAGATGCAACACCTGCATTAATGCCCGATGGATCTACGTACTCTTATACCGATTTTTTCCGGCACGGATGGGGAGGTGTGCTCACGGGTGCGGGCATTGTGTTTTTTGCATTCATTGGTTTTGACGCTGTTTCCACAACAGCGCAGGAAGCAAAAAATCCAAAGCGCGATATGCCTATTGGTATATTAGGCTCACTCGTTGTTTGTACTATACTGTACATCCTGTTTTCTTACGTGCTAACCGGTGTTGCTCCTTACCAGGATTTTGTAAAAGCAGGTAAAGAAGCTTCTGTTGCTTATGCTATTCAAACTTACATGACGGGTTTTGGCTGGCTGGCAAAATTGGTTTCATTTGCCATATTGCTTGGTTTTTCTTCTGTGATATTGGTAATGCTGATGG
>DASZUY010000139.1:0-5812 GCA_035547495.1 Parafilimonas sp.
ATGTTTATGGTTTGATCGTTGAGCAAAACAATCAAACATTATATAAAAAATATTTCAATAATTATAATAGTGATAGTTTGTTTAATGATCAGTCGCTCACTAAAAGTGTTGTATCTATTTTGATCGGGATTGCAATTGATAAAGGTTTTATTTCTTCTGTTGATGAAAAGATCGTTGATTATTTCCCTCAGTTAAAAAATGATAGCGATAAACGGAAGCAAAATATCACGATTCGCGAAATCACGAACCAGGCTTCTGGTTTATATCATGAAGATCTTACGCGTTTAAATTTATATTTACAATTACCTGATCCTTTCAGCTATGTTTTGCAACAACCATTAATTTCTGATCCCGGTTCCATATGGCATTACAATAATGCAGCAACGCATTTGCTTTCTGTAATACTTACTAAAGCAACGGGAATGAGTACATATGCTTTCGCACAAAAAATGTTGTTTCAGCCATTAGGCATTATGCACAGCGACTGGATGAAAATGAACGATGGTTATTACGACGGATGCGGATTGCGCAGCATGCGTTTAAATACTGCTTCATTAATTAAAATTGGTGAATTGATATTGAACGATGGAAAGTATAATCATGTGCAAATTGTGTCAGAGAAATATGTTCAGCAAATATTAAATCCAGATAAAACATATGAAAGCTATTGGGGATTTCCGCAATCAACTTATGCTTTATGCTTTTATCATTTCACTTACCAGCAAACAAATATTACTTACGGAATGGGCTGGGGCGGGCAGTTTATTGTCATCATTCCTTCACTTAATGCAGTTCTCGCCATCAATCAAAATGCTGCAGATGCCAATGCAGTTAAACAATCAATCGCTTTCCAGGAGCAAGTATTTCCGGTTGTTTACAAAATGTTGAAGCAATAACATAACCGTTTTTGGTTTCACTCATCAATATCATATTCGTTTTTAAGATAGGCAATTAGCCTTGTTGCATTTTCAAGTTGCGGTTTCATATTGAATTCTATGTAGCCTGTTGTTATTCCCCGGAAATCGAAAACTTTATTAAAAAGTTTGCGGAACTTAATGCTATCGCCAGTGAGCGGAGGAAGTGGCTTGCCTGTGAATTTGTTATGATTTACAAGCGTCGTGTCATTGAAAGCAGTCAGATCCATTATTTCATCAAACATTGATAAAATATCTTTGAAATAATCAGAATAGTAATTGCCCTGATCATAAATATTATTGTTGCCTGCATCATACCTGGACAAACTATCTGCTACATGATCTTTTTCAATTAACCTGTAATCACCCGTACTTTTTAATTGTAACAGTGTAGCGTCGTTACTTTTAAAAGTAGCGGAGTTATAAAAATATTTTATGGCTATATAATAAAATTGCTTTCTGTTACTATCAATGCGCACCGGTAAATGTGCCAGTTGCAGAAAGCTGTCAATACCATTTACCTGCTTACTATCTACACTTATTACATGCTTTAGCTGCGCCGTATCATCCTGCAGGTTGCGAACGAATGCCTTGATATATTCTTTTTCTTTTGAACGATCGCTGAGATGCTCACGCAAATTTTCTGCAACAAAGCCAAGCGAAACTGCCAGGAAGATCATTAAAAACTCGAGAAAATATTCTTTAAATTTTTTTGTTTTATGATGCAGATTCGGGTGATGATGTACTTCCATAAATACAGTAAGTTTAAAAGCAATATAAATTTTTATTTATAAGCTAATACATTTGACTGCTTATTAAATTTCAAACAAATGATTAAAAACGTTTTTAAAATTGTCTTCAGCTTTTTTACAGCAATATTTTTTATCACGACAACAACTGCACAAGAAGTGCATGAACCAAAAATTGATTCTGACTGGGTGAAACCATATCCGCCTTTTCGTATTGCAGGAAATTTGTATTATGTAGGAACATATGATCTCGGTTGTTATCTCATCACAACAAAAAAAGGAAACATATTAATAAATACAGGCACCGCCGCTTCAGAAACATTAATTAAAAATAGTATTAAAGAACTTGGACTTAAATTTAAAGACATTAAAATAGTATTGGTAATGCATGCGCATTTTGATCATGTGGGTGCGCTCGCAGATATTAAACAACAAACCGGTGCAAAAATTTTTGCTGATGCTGCTGATAAAGATGTTTTGGAATCAGGCGGTAAAACTGATTACGAAATGGGCAAGTATGGTGTAACATTTAAACCAGTAAAGCCTGATCGCTTATTGCATGATGGTGATGTTATAAAATTAGATAACATACAAATTACGATGCTGCATGATCCGGGACATACAAAAGGATCGTGCAGTTATCTATTTACAATAAAAGATTCAAGCAGGTCATATCGTGTACTCATTGCAAATATGCCAACTATTATTATTGATAGAAGGTTTGCTGATGTAACTGCTTATCCAACTATTCAACAAGATTACGCATACACATTACATGCAATGAGAAATATTCAGTTTGATATATGGTTGGCTGCACATGCAAGCCAGTTTAATTTGCAGGAAAAGCATGCGCCTGGCAGCGTATATAACCCATCTGCATTTATAGATCAAAAAGGTTATGATGATGAATTAAATGATCTGCAAAAAAAATTTGACGAAAAGGTAAAGAAAGATGCGGAGCAATAATATGTGCTGTTCTATTTATAAACTTTTCAAAATAATATAGACACCTTATAAAAGTGTAAATATGACTGAGTAAAATAATGATTTATGAAAAAATTTTTTCAAAAGCTTATAATTATTGTTTCGATTCTGGTTGGTTCCTTATCTATATCATTTGCGCAAACTGATAGTGCAACAGGAAAAATTTATTTTCTGGGAAATCCAAAAGGGTTCCTGGAGAAATACCGGGTGATTATGGATTCGAAACATTTATGCGACCTGAGTGTGAAACATTATTTCGTTTACAATGCCCAGGTTGGCAAGCATTTTATAGCTATGGACAAAGCTGAAATCAAATCAAATGAAATTGCAATTATTGTTGAAGAAAGTAAATCTTATTACATTCAATTTTATTCACAAGACAGTTATGGTGGCCGTGAGATTGTTGCGAAAAGAATCCCTGAAGACTTAGCCAAAATGATTTTACCTTCATTAAAACAAGAGATAAGCTGTGCAGAGAAGGACGCGAATTAATCTCATACAATAAAGTTTCAATAGAAAACGGCTTTTAAGTCCAATCTTTTTTAATATAACAGCTGAAATGTTTTATGTTTTTCAGAAGCCATTTTAAATGTTGTATTTGGATAAGCAGAGTTTGTTGCACTAACCTTAGCCATCACGAAACTTATTGCAGCAATATGTGGGTATAGCTTGCTCCGTTGAGGAACAGAGCACATTAAAATTCAGACAAAGCTGTATCCATATAAGTATCAAATGAGTCTCATTTTGGTACTTGGCGTTATTTTTATTGTGTTATTGTAAAATAATACCAATTCAATCATTCGATCCAATTTTATGAAAACCAGATTAGCTCTTGTTTTATGCATCACATTTATTGTGCACGCATCTGTAAACTCCCAGGTGAAAATCGGAGACAACGCTACAACTATTAACGGTGCTTCCTTATTGGAATTGGAGACAACAAATAAGGGTTTTGTTTTGCCTCGTGTATCACTTACCAGCACATCCTCTTCTTCTCCGCTGGCATCAGGTTTATTAACAGGTACAATAGTTTATAACACCAATAGCAGCATAACAGGAGGTTCGGGTATTGGTATATATTATTGGGATGGCAGTAGTTGGAATTATCTCGCCAATACAACAATAACAGGTAATTATTGGTCGATCACCGGCAACAGCGGTACGGCTCCCGCATCTAATTTTATTGGAACCACGGACGCAAAAGATTTTGTTGCAAAAACAAATAATAGAGAACGTATGCGCATTATGGGAGCAGCCAGTGGCAGCAGTCAGGCTGGCTGGATAGGCATGGGTGTAACGTTACCTAAAAGTGCATTGGATGTTGCGGGAAATTATTCAGGTAAAAATGTATTTACTATACAAAATACTTCATCTACTGGTTATAGTAGTGTTGATATGCTGGATAACTCAGGAAATTTGGCAGGTACTTTCGGTTTTGCAAACAGTGGAACAGGTGGAATTTTTAGTGGCAGGGATTATTTTAATATTTATGGAAATGATTTTGTATTTACAAATAATTCGGGTACATATGCTTTTTACGTAAAAGGAAGCAACGGTTATATAGGGTTAAATACAAATACACCCAGTGAAAGGCTGCACGTGGTGGGTAACATATATTTGAATGGCGCTTTTATGCCTGGCGGTGATGCAGGTACATCTGGTTATCTCTTAACTTCAGCAGGAGCAAATATTTCACCTACATGGACCAATCCAAATAATATTGCCTGGCGTTTAACTGGGAACAGCGGTACCAGCGCTTCCACTAATTTTATTGGAACAACAGACAATATTGACTTTGTTACGAGAACTAATAATGTCGAACGTTTTCGGGTAACAGGAGCAGGAAATGTTGGAATCGGTCTTACAAATCCTTCTTATAAATTGTCTGTCCTCTCATCTAGTAATCCTTTATACTTATCCGGGTTGCAGGCTACTTCAAGCTTTTCTACAGATAGCATTTTAACGGTTAATGCAGGAGTAGTTAAAAAAGCACCCTACTCTGCTTTAACTGGTAATTTTTGGAGCACTACCGGAAATGCCGGTACGAGTTATGCGACTAACTTTTTAGGAACTACCGATAATACAAGCCTACGCTTCAGAACAAATAATACAGAGCAAATGATCTTAGATAGTTTGGGAACGCTCTCCGTTGGTTCTTACGGACCGTCTTCTTTCAATACCGATAATCCTCCTAAACTGTCGGTTGATTATGATGTAACTTCATCCAATACCATAGCTTACCTGAGAGGCTCTATAAACAGCTATTTTCAGATGAACCTGAGAAACAAAAGTAACGGAACGAACGCCTCAACTGATTATGTGGCTACTGCAGATAACGGTACTGATTCTACGTATTATGTTGACCTTGGAATAAACAGTTCCACTTATGCTCCGGGCGTTGACAACTGGGGGGGACAAAATGACGCTTATTTATATTCTTCCTCCAGAAATTTACTGATTGGTACCCAGTCATCAAATTCGGATATCTTATTTCTCGCAGGTGGAGGCAGGACCAAGTATAATACTATGTTACGCATTGATGGCAGTACGGGCAATATTATTATAGGAACCGGTAACAACCAGTCAAACGCCACAGGAAACATAATAAGAGGGCCGAATGGTGGTACGGGTACAAATATACCAGGCGGCAGTTTAACACTGCAGGGTGGCTCTTCCAACGGAAATACTTCAGGTGGAGCACTGAATTTATATGGTGGAGGCACTGTAAGCGGAACTTACGGAGCTGTAAATATAAATACTAGTACAAATAGCGCCACAAACATTAATACCGGTACTTCTGCTTCAAACATAACTATAGGAGGTACAGCAAATAATATTTTATTGCCGAAATTTTCTGCTGTTGGAGGATTGTACTACACTTCAGTAAGTACAGGACAAATAAGCACAACTGGTTCTAATATGACATGGGATAGTATTAATAACAGGCTCGGAATTGGTATAACAAATCCATCTTATAAATTATCCGTTCTTTCATCAAGTAACCCCTTATACTTATCCGGCGTGCAGGCAACATCTACCTTTTCATCAGACAGTATTCTTACAATTAATGCAGGTGTTGTAAAGAAAGCACCCTATGCATCTCTAACGGCAAATTCCTGGAACTTAACAGGTAATGGCGGAACTACGGCCGCTAATTTTATCGGA
>DASZUY010000140.1:0-2710 GCA_035547495.1 Parafilimonas sp.
TCTTCTAACGATACACCATCGTTTGCAATTTCATTTGTGCTGTCCCACCACGGACCCGTGTTTTTATACCAAAGCGCCATACTTTTTCCGCTATCTGATGCATTCCACTCAAATGCTTCGCGTTGCGGAATATCATTGCCATCACTGCTGTTAAATCGTCCAAAACCACCAGCACCAAACATACCAAGCTCTTGTCCATAATAAATAGAAGGCAAGCCGCCGATTAATAAATTAAATGCAGCGCCAACTTTTTCCTTTTCTAAATTTTTATTCACCGCAGATGCAAAACGTTTCATATCATGATTCTCGATAAAAACAACCTGTTGTTTGTTGGCAGGCGTTTCGCCGAGAATTGTATCAGCCATTGCTGTTATTTTCTTTTTATTAAAAGATGAAATTGCATATTGCAAACCGAATGCAAACACCCTGTCAACATCACCTTTTGAAAAATAATCAAAACCGTACGAAGCCCAGTTGGCTTGCTCTGCAACAATTTTTATTTGCGGATTTATTTTGCGCAATGCATCTAACAACGGCGTCCAGAATTTTTGAAAAAGATTTGTTAGTCTTCCTTTATAATCCAAATCATCCATCATGTGATCTAAACGAAATCCATCAACACCATCATCAAATTTTCCATCATGATTCGGGTCGACAAAATAGCTGAACAATTTATAATTGTAATCCTGAATGCCTTTGCTGTATAAATTCGCTGTTGTTATTCTGCGATAAGTGCTGTCAAAACCTAACAAACCAGTAACACCAAACACGATACTTGATGGTTTTGTATGCGCAGAATCATCCCACAAAATATAATCGCTGTATTTCGATTTTAAATTATTGTATGAATCTTTCCACCATAATTGATTTTCCGTTACATATTGCGTTTCCATGTCAAGATAAATCTTCATGTGGCGGCGATGTACTTCTTTTACAAGATTGATGTAGTCTTGCATCGTACCAAACTCAGGGTCAATCTTTGCAAAATCAATTGCGAAATAGTTGTGATAAAAAACAGATTCATATAACGGTAGCAAAAGAATTGAGGTAACACCTAAATCCTGCAGGTAATCTAATTTTTGCTGAAGTCCTTTTAAATCACCCTGCAAATCACCATTGCTGTCATAAAAACTTCTTTGAAAAACATGATAAATGATTTCTGCTTTCGGCTGAGCGTTTTGCGCATACATTATTTGTGATGTGAGCAAACACAACAGCGCAACTGAAAATTTTTTCATTGCAATAATTATAATACCAATGGATTTAATTCTGAATCTGCTAATGAACCTACAGGTTTACTATCAAGCCATGTTTTTAAATCATTCTCCTGCCATTTATTTTTTGGCGTTGTAATTCTTGCATCATCCGCGAGATAAATTATTGTCATCACTTCACGCATAGTTTGCGATTGATTGCCCGGGGCGTTATGGATTGTGAAACCATAATGCCATGTTGCATCGCCGGCTTTCATAGTTGTTGCGCGGGAAATTTCAAACTTATTTTCATTTACATACCTGTCAAATTCAGATTCTGATTTATCAGAAATTTCATAGTTAAACACACTTCCATTTTTATGCGAGCCGGAAGCAAACGTAAGCATGCCCATATCAATTGTTATATCAACTAATGGCATCCACATGGTGATTGTATTTGTTGTATCAACTGGCCAATAATATTGGTCCTGGTGCCAGGGTGTTGGCCCACCTCCGGGTTCTTTATACAAAGCCTGGTCGTGATAGATGCGCACATTTTTCACGCCTAATAACTCTGCCGCCACTTTTGCAAAGCGCTTGCTCATCACAAATTTTTTTACTGCATCATCATTGCGCCACAAATTCATTACCTGTAAAAACGCTTTGCCGTAAGTGTCGCGGTCTTCCATTTTACGCTTTTCTGTATTGTATTTTTCTGCCGCATTTCTTATTACTTCATGATAAGCTTCTACTTCTTCTTTACTTAATAAACCTCTTGTAAGTGTGTGACCTTTTTCACGAAACTCTTTTATGTTTTCTTCCTGAACTTTTATTTGATTATTGATATCAGGCAAAGATGTTGATGTAAGCATACCGTAGATTTTTTTCAAAGTAAATACATTCTTTCAAAAACATTTTAGTATGAGAGAAGGATTAACTTTAAACTTATTGCAATAACTGCAGCGTATGTTTTATGCGATGCAAAGTTTCTTCTTTGCCCAACACTTCGGCGATATTAAAAACATGCGGACCAAATTTTCCACCAACCAACATAATACGTAAAGGCAATAGAACATCACCTGGTTTTATTTGGCTTGCTGCAGCTAACTCTTTAAAAGTATTTTCAATTTCTTCGTGATGCCATGTTGAAATAAATTCATAACTGCGCATTAGTTCAACAAAAAATTGCTGCTTGTGTTCATTCCATTTTGGTTTGATTGCATTGATGTCAATTTCTTTTGGCAATTGAAAGAAGAATGAAGATTGCTGAATAAAATCAGTTAATAATGTGCAGCGGTCTTTTACTAATTCAATAACTATTTTCAGTTTTTCATTATCACTAATTTCAATCCCCGCATCATTTAAAACTTTTTTCACTGTCAACTGTAAATTGTCAACTGTCAACTTCTTTATCCATTCATGATTGAACCATTTTGCTTTTTCATAATCGAATTTTGCGCCGGCTTTATGCACACGCTCCATTGAAAATTTTTCAATCAATTCATCTAATGAAAAAA
>DASZUY010000141.1:0-5207 GCA_035547495.1 Parafilimonas sp.
AATTTCCTGCTTGATGCGCGTTTCTGCATCACCGCCATAGATTTCATTTGTTATGCCGCGATGCCACGGAAGATTTGCTGCATCGTTACTATCCAGCAAATACAATTTGCATTTACCAACCTGCACCTGCCACGTGCGTAACCACACAGGATAACCCGGCAACGAAACCTTTATACGAAGCCACTCGCCGTTCGATAATCGCAATGGAGTAATAGGTAACTGACCAGGATCATTGTAAGGAAACAATGCAAGCTGCGATCCATCTTTATCAATCTCCTGGTGAAAATATCCTTGCCCGTACAACAACCCGACCGCAACAACAGGCACATTTAAATCGCTTGCAGATTTTAGTTGATCGCCTGCAACATTTCCCAAGCCGCCAACATAAATTGGCAATGCTTCACTCAACATATATTCCATGCTGAAGTAAGCAACGCATGATAGTGATGAATTTGGATGTGCCTGTTGAAACCAGCCTTCTTCTGATACTGCCAGTTCTTTTAATTGAATGAGTTCATCGATCCTCGATTTAAATGTATGATCAGCTAATTGCCGTTCGAGTTGATCCTTCGAAACGGTTTGCAAAACGATCCATGGATTGTGTGTGAGTTCCCATAAAGCAGGATCAAGTTGTTGCCATAATTCATCCGCCTCATGATTCCACGACCAGCGCATATCTAATGCCAACGCTGCGAGTGATTCTATTTCAGGAATGCCTTTTGGCAACATGCCATATATTTCTGTATTAAATTCTGTCTGCATAATTATTCGTTTTTATTTTTCAATGCTTCAAATCCTGCCACAACATCAAACAACTCCTCATCAATAGTTGATTGACGCAAGCGATTATAGGTTTGTTTGAGATCATCCAGCATGTCACCAATATTTTTTTCGGCGCGTTGCATCGCTTCTAAACGACTTGCATTTTCACTCGCCAATGATTCTGCACAAGCTTTATAAATCGACATAAAAAGATATTCTCTTATTAAAGCCGGCAGCAATTTTTTATTACCACCAATTACCTGCGGTAATTTTTTTGTTTCCCATGATGTAATACCAATATCTTTTTTCCATTGACCATCGAGTGGCAACAACTGCGATGTTTTTTGTTCATATCCATTACCTTCAATTGGTGCGTTATGAAATAAATATAGCGATTGAAGCTGCTTATGTTCACGCACTTCTTCAATCTTAACTAAAACATCATTTACTAAAGATGTAATACCATCAACTGAATTCGGAACCGAAAAAACTTTTGATGCGGCAAAGTTTTTTTCATTGAATGATGGCAACATGCGTTCGCCGACAATCCATATATTTTTATTGGAGTTGATTTGTTGCAGTTGATGTTGCACGAACGCAGCTAATGCAGCATTAAATCTTCCCACCAAACCCTGGTCGGAGCCAAACACTATTGCGATGGTTTCGTTTTCTTTTTTGTTGATAGATGAAACTGATTCTTTTATTGGTTGATTAATAAAGCTTGCATAAATACTTAATGCCACTGTGCGATAATAATCCTGTAAAGATTTAACTGCCGCTTCATATTGACCAATATTAGAAGCTGCCATGGCTTTCATGGTTCGCACAACAGAATTAAGTTCTGCTGCACTTTGTTTTCTTCTTTGTAAGCTTTCTAATGTATCAGCCATTTTATTTTTTATTCTTTAAACAAATTCAACTAACCCAGGCTTTCAAGCCTGGGATTTGTAGCGGATGAATAAAGGCTTTAGCCTAAGCTAATACATAAACAACACTTTGGCTAAAGCCAAAACTTTACATCTGTCATTAACCCAATGCTAAAGCAATGGGTTAGTCATTATTCAGAACATTCACTCAACTTTTTCAACACTTCGTTTGCTGTGCAACAATTAATTGTTCATCCTCATCACTTAATTTTTCTGTTGATGATAAACGCTGCAATACATCAACTGGTAATTGCTGTGTTGTATTACGAATGATTTGTTCTGCATCTTTCATTTTATCCAAAGGCACATCATCAAACAAACTATTCGTTAATGCAATCAATAAAACTAATTGTTCAGCAACTGAAACCGGTTGCATTTCAGCCTGCTTAAAAATTTCGCGAATGCGTTTGCCATGCTCAATAATTCTTGTTGTTGCTGCATCGAGATGTGTTCCAAATCTTGCAAAGGTTTCCAACTCTTCAAACTGCGCATAAGCCAATTTTAAATTTCCTGCTAATGTTCTGTAAGCAGGCAACTGTGCTTTACCGCCAACGCGTGATACAGATTTACCGATATCAACCGCAGGTAAGACACCTAACGCAAACAATTTTGGAGAGAGATATAATTGTCCATCCGTGATGGAAATAAGATTGGTTGGAATGTATGCCGATATATCCTGCGCTTCTGTTTCAATGATTGGCAATGCTGTTAATGAACCACCGCCATGTTCAATATTCAAATGTGTTGCACGTTCCAGCAAACGCGAATGAATGTAAAAAATATCACCGGGAAAAGCTTCACGTCCCGGCGGTCTGCGCAGCAACAAAGACAATTCGCGATATGCTCTGGCATGATGCGTTAAATCATCATACACAATTAATACATCCTTTCCTTGCTCCATAAAATATTCTGCAACACTGGTTGCTGCATACGGCGCGATGTATTGCAAGCCAGGTGCATCATTGCCTTCCGTTACAATAACCGTTGTGTATTGCATCGCATCTTTTGCAGTGAGTTCTGCTATTACTTTTGCAACTGATGAGGTACGTTGACCAATCGCACAATACACACACAAAACATCTTTATCTTTCTGATTTAATATCGTGTCGATGGCAATAGCTGTTTTACCTGTTTGCCTGTCGCCTAAAATTAATTCACGTTGCCCGCGACCGATAGGAATGATCGCATCAATCACTTTAATGCCTGTTTGCAAAGGAACTTCCACTGCTTCCCGATGCATGATAGGCGGTGCAGGTCTTTCAATGGGTAATCGGTTGGTAAATGCAATTGAACCTTTATCATCTAACGGTTCTCCAAGCGGGTCGATAACACGACCAATCACGCCATTGCCAACAGGAATATCCATCACACGACCGGTGTGTTCACAAACAGAACCTGCTTTTAAATTTTCATCATCGCCCAACAACACCACACCAATTTCATCTTCATCTAAATTAAATGCAATGCCATATAAATTGTTGGGAAACTTCAGCAACTCTTCATAACCTGCGTTGGGCAAGCCTGCAACTTTTGCAATACCTTCTGCAACTGTTGTAACAATGCCGGTTTCCCGCGGCGCAAATGTTGGCGCATACAATTGCCGGCTGTTGCTGATGTTGGCAAAAGTTTGTTCAATATCTTTTAATAAATCAGCCTGAAACATTTTCTTGTTTGTTTGTATTACTTATTGATGAAGCCACGTGCTTTTTTAAATCATCTAAATAGTTTTCAATATTCCATGAGAGTTTATAATTCTTCACCGCGATTTCAATGCCGCTGATGAGTTGCGGATTGACTTGATAGTTGCATTTAACATCACTATTAATTAAAGATGCAATGGCTTTTTGCAAACTGGCTTTTTGCGCATTGCTTAACGTAAATGCAGAAGTAATCTTCATTGTTTTATCTGAAGCGTTTAATGCATCGCTGAATTGTTTGCGTTCATCATCATTCAATTGATCAATACGCTGAATGAGGTTTTGAATGATTTGTTCTTCTAACGAAACAGAACTTAAGTCGCTTAAAGTTTTGCCTGCAATAGCAAACACTTACTGCTGAATTTTATTTTTTATTTCGGCACTGATGTTTTGTTGTTGCTCTGCAATTGACTGTTGTAATTTTTGTTGAAGCACAGCACTATCGTTACGTACTTGCTCTAACTGCTTTTGTCTTTCAGCTTTCATTTCTTCAGTCATTGCATTAAATGTTGCTGCACGTTGTGCATCAAAGTCTGCATTCTTTTGCTGAAACAGATTGCGTTCTTTAACTGCATCTGCTTCTTTTGCTGCTGCGTCGTTCAGCTGCGCTGCAATTCTTTTTTCTCTTGTGTCGATAGCATTTAAAACAGGCTTGTATAAAAAGCGTTTCAGTAAAAACACCAGCACCAAAAAATTAATTACCTGCGCTAATACCGTAAACCAATCAATTTGCATTGCTGATTATTTTGCTATGAAATGATTCCAGAACGGGTTGGCAAAAATCAATATCATTGAAACCACGAAACAATAAATTGCGATACTTTCAATCATTGCCAAACCAACGAACAATGTTCTTGTTATGGTTGATGCTGCATCGGGTTGTTGTGCAATAGAATTTAATGCTGATGAAACTGATTTGCCTTCGCCTGCTGCAGGCATCATACACCCGATTGCCGTTGTTAAACCTGCAATAACAATTGATGTTATTGCTACTAATGTTGTACTATCCATGATTTATTTTTTTGTTTGATTATTATTGACCTCACCCCAACCCCCTCTCCAAAAGAGAGGGGCAGGAATCAGCCAGCTTTATTTAATCGTTTTATTCTTTGTCCGTCTTCTGTTGCTGCCGCGATGTACACCGTTGCCAGCACGCTGAAAATATAAGCTTGTACCATGCCCGTTAATAAACCTAAAGCACTCATCACAACAGGAAAGAAAAATGGTGCAATGCTTAACAAAATGGTGATGATTAAACCGCCGCTCATGATGTTGCCAAACAAACGAACCGCTAACGCTAATGTTCTTGAAAATTCGCTGATGATATTAAACGGCAACATGATGACGCTTGGTTGTAAATATGTTTTTAAGTAGCCCGCAATTCCGCTTTCAGCAATGCCAAATACAGGCACAGCAACGAACACACAAATGGCTAACGCCGCTGTTGTAGAAAGCGAACCGGTTGGTGGTTCATAAAAAGGAAGTATGGTGCAGAGGTTGCTCATCGCAATAAACAAAAACATTGTGCCGATGAAACCGATATATTTTTCAGGTCTCTTCAAACCAATTTCTTTTATCTGGTCACGCATGCCGAGCACTAAAATTTCCAGCATATTTTGCCAACGTGAAATGTTTACATCGCTCTTTAGTTTTCTTGTGATTAACCAGGCGGTTAATACAAGCACCAGCATCAAACCCCATGTTGTTACAATGGTTAAGTTGAGGTGCATAAAACCATGTTGCCAGAATATTTTTTGGTCGGGCGTTAACCTCATGCAAATTCCTCCTTCAAGGCTTTAAGTTGTTTGTTCTTCGTAAATTT
>DASZUY010000142.1:0-2182 GCA_035547495.1 Parafilimonas sp.
TGAAGAAAATTCAGCACCATAAGTTCCTTGTACGCAATGGTCTGGCCACAAAGTTTGTTGCATGTTATTTAACTCAATTACATCAAATGGCTTTTTGTTGGTATGATTTGATGCAAAGCTTTTATGATTTTGCGGATGCCAGTCTTGCGTTAGCACAACCAGCTCAAAACTGCTCTGAATTTTATTTATCACATCAATGATTTTATCGCCACCAGGAACTGCAAGCGAACCACCGGGTAAAAAATCATTTTGTACATCAACTATTATCAGTGCTTTCATTTTTTATACTTATTTCTTAGATCATCTCTTAAATGCATTAGCCGTTCGCTGATGCTCACTTTATATGTATGCGGATTTTCAAAACGTTTATATTCTGCAGGTAATAATGTTAATCTTGTTTTTGCATAATCGGCTATATCTTTTAATGATGATTTAGGTGAAGTTCTTTTTCCCTTACTCATTACTTTTTGTAACAACGGCTGCTGTTTCATTTTTTTTACATCCATAAATTTTGTTGCGTCAAAAAGATGAAACACTGTTTCCGCAGGTGCATTTTCATCAGCGAGTAAAATTGCATCATCACCAAAAAATAATCCATCATCATCCAATACACGATAGACTTGTTTAATTCCCGGCAAAGTTGTTTTCTCCAATGATTCAGATAATTTTAAGCGCGGCTTATTTTCACACATCGTCAATTTATAAACACCATCCAGTGCACCATCGGGTTTGCCAATAACCAAATTTGTTCCCACACCAAAAATATCAATAGATGCATCCTGCTCCTGCAAGCTCTTAATTACAAATTCGTCTAATTGATTTGATGCCGCAATCTTCATGTAATGCAAACCCGCATCGTCCAGCATTTTGCGGGCAGCTCTTGAAAGATAAGCAAGATCGCCACTATCAAGACGAATACCCTTCGCCTTAAAACCTTTTGCTTCCATTTCTTTTGCAACAATAATTGCGTTTGGCACACCGCTTTTTAACGTGTTGTATGTATCAACCAAAAAAATACAATCATTTGGTCTTGTGTTTGCAAATGCTCTGAAAGCTTCGAGCTCATCATCATAGCTTTGAATGAATGCATGCGCCATTGTACCTGCAACGGGCAACCCATAAATTTCTGCACCATATACATTACTCGTTGTTTCAAATCCGCCAATGATAGAAGCTCTGGTTGCATGAATTCCACCCAACCCTTGTGAACGTCTCAAGCCAAAATCACTTAAGTTGGCATTGCCCGCAATTTGTTTTATACGTGCTGCCTTTGTTGCAATAAGCGATTCAAAATTTAAAATATTCAGCAACATTGTTTCTGCCAATTGCGCTTCAATTATATTTCCTTCCACACGCAAAATTGGACAGTTTGGAAAAACAACTTCGCCTTCCGAGCAGGCATATACATCGCATGAAAATTTAAATTGCCTAAGATATTCGATGTATGCCTGGTTAAAATTTAGTTGCTTTAAAAAATAAATATCATCCTCTGTGAAGTGAAGATCTTCGAGTACACTTAAAACGTCAGCTAAACCTGCAAAAACAACATAGCCGCCACCATACGGCAGCTTGCGAAACAAATAATCAAAGCTTGCGGAATGATTTGCGTTGCCCTGCATAAAGTAAGCTTCGCCCATTGTGATCTCATACAAATCGGTATACGTTCCGCTAATTGAAAATGACAGCATGATTAAAGATATGAAACTGCGGTTTACAAATGCATCGCTTTAAAAATTGCGAATATGACCTCAATTATAGCAACACCTGATTTAAATCATTAAAACCGGCATTTCATAAATATATTTTTATCTGAACGTTTTTTTAGTCATCAAAATAAAAATATTATGCCAACGTCTTTTGATAAGTATGCTGCAAAGGGAAATGAATTCCTGCATCTTCTCGCAGAAGATTTGCAAATCTCAAATGAAAAAGCATTTCGGATATTAAAAGCAGTGCTGCATGTGCTACGGGATCATGTGAGTGTAAACGAATCTATGCAAATCATGTCGCAATTGCCTGTTGCAATAAAAGGGATATATGTTGAGCAATGGCATGTTGATGCTACGGTAAAAAAGTTGCATACGCAACACGATTTTTTTGATGAAGTGTGCCGCTACGATAAAGGAACAGTATTAGAAGATTTTGAAAACTATGAAGCAGTTGAAAAATCGGTAAAGGCAGT
>DASZUY010000143.1:0-16752 GCA_035547495.1 Parafilimonas sp.
GTAATTCTGTAGCATACTTTTGAGCAAGCGTTAAATTGTTTTGATTAGCATAACATTTTGCTATATTATCTAACAGAACCATATTATAATATATTTTGTTTGCTTTTTTTGCCGCCACCAACGGCTTTAAAAAGTATTGAAGAGCGCGAGCATAGTTTTTTTTCAATAGATAAATCTCACCCAGATTGGGGTTGTCTTCTGAAGCGTTTACAAATTTAAAATAATATAAAGCTGAATCCAGATTGCCTTGCAAAAAATTGACAGTTCCTCGTAAATTGTAATACTTGCTTTCATCATAAGGCCGGGAATAAATAGCGCTTTGATTAAAATATTTTATAGCTGTTATTGTATCTCCAGAAGTAAGATACAATTCCGCAAGACGTGAAGTAGCAAATATGCGATCATTCTGGTACTTAATTTTTTTTTGCTGAATAATTATATCCTTTGCATAATACTCAAATGCCTTTTCATAATATCCCTGCATAATATAGCTATTGCCAAGTAACCTATTTGTTCGTGTTTGCCTCTCTTCATTGTGTGTTAATTGATAATAAGAAAAGCTTTTTGAAATTCAAGTCTTGCTTCATCAAATCTGCATTCATACATTAGATAAAAACCCAGCCATAGATAAGACCAGTTAAGATTTTTAAAATCATTAATTCTTTTGTACAATTCTGTTGCCTGTCTGAAATAATTTTCAGCTTCATGAAAGTTGTAACTATATGCCATTTCACCTAAGTTTTCATAAGCATTTGCTATGCCTTTATAGTAGTTGATATTTTTTGATTGAATCAAAGCATTGGATGCGTACCAAATGGCAGAATCTGTATTTACTGGCGAGAAAATATTATCCGAATCATTATTTATATGGCCATATTCAAAACTTATTTTGAGTAAACAATCAATTCTCTCGCTACCATTTAATTGAGGCAGGTATTTTTTCAGACTGTCAATTTCTTTTTGTGCTGTAGCATTGTAAAAAAAGCCCTGAATAAAAATTATTGCTATAAACAGTTTTTCCATCATAATATGGCGTAAAGAAGTACTAATAAAGCTACTGCTAATTATGCCACTGTTCTAAATTTATTGAGTAGTTGGATGTTTTAAAAGGGTAACCTGCGAACACTATTATCAATTTTCGTAAACCAATAATTCATTCCTGCAAAAGACCACCTATTTCTGCTAAATGCTCACCCGGGGTTTTAATACTTGTAATCTAAAAATAATTTCATTGCTCTATAAATTCTTTAATCAAATCCAAAACAAAATGTATGAAAACTTTACTCAGCAAAAAACTAATCATTGCTTTTGTTGCTATTCTGCTTTGTATTACTTCAATGAAAGCGCAAACACCCACTCCTCAATCTAAAATAAGGGATTATAAACTCAAACATAATTCGCTGCAACGCATTAAGCAAAAGCAAAGCGTAAATAATTCTGCTCCCAACTTTAACTTAAAAATTAATCCTTATTGGCAAGATGTAAATGCACCACATGCAATTAATAATAGCCATATATCCCAGGTGCAGATCCCATCTGCCAACGTTGTATGGGCGCATATCGATTATGATACTTCTGCTTATGTTGCTAATCAATTTATACGCACAGCAGACTTTGGCAGAACATGGCAAAAGGATTCAGTGGATACACCGAACGGATATGGATTAAGTAGTATTGCCGCAGTTGATGCGAATACTTGCTATGCGGCAATGTATAATGCCTTTAATTATGGCGGCAGCATCTATAAAACGACAGATGGGGGAGTTACCTGGAAAGAACTTGAGCAAGGGAAACTTTTTACTACATCACAATCATTTCCCGATATGATTTATTTTTTTGATGCGCAACATGGCGTTGCTGTCGGAGATGCCGATGATGTAGACACTACAAGATCGGAGATTTATACCACCAGTGATGCCGGTAAAACATGGCAGCGTGTGCCAGATAAAAACCTGCCGCCAACCAAAGGCTATACTTTTAGTGACATTAATGCTTTTACAGTCTTTCAAAACAGGCTTTGGTTTATAGCAGGCGATACTCAAGGCAATACTTATATGTATCGATCTGATGATTTAGGCAAACATTGGCGGCAATTTCCATATACTTTATCCACACCTATTTATCATTTTGCTTTTGCTGATAAACAAAATGGTTTGGGGCTTTCTTTCGATTTTGGAACCGGGCAAACATATGAAGTAGCAACACGTGATGGCGGCAAAACATGGGCTGACAAAAGTTTTACCGGTTATCAAATGGGATTTTGGGTTACCGTTATTCCTTTCACTCATACTTTCGTAAGCACTATATCAGGCGGCTATACTCCCGTGTCAGGCTGTTCTTATAGTAATGATTACGGGGCCACCTGGCATTTAATTGATACAAGCAGCGATTTTCAACCAGGTGCACTGTCATTTCTTAATCCTTTCATTGGCTGGTGTGGCAGGTGGGATTCGCCGGATCCAAATGGAGGCATGTATAAATGGAAATATCATTTTTCATTAGATGATAATGCTGTTGCAACAAATACAAACACTTCATCAGATGATGCAATTGCTTCAGCAAAAAATAATACAACGAGCTTATCAGCTTATCCAAATCCCGTTTCCAATTCAGCAAGTATTTCATTTGATCTTTCACAAACTCAAAAAGTTTCTGTTACTATTTATGATATGAATGGGAGATTAATAAAAACATTAGTTGATGCACAAATGGAAGTCGGCAATCATCAACTAACATGGAATGCAAAAAGCGAAAATGTTATTGCAGGAACTTATCTATTAAAAATGCAGGCAGGAGATAAGATTGAAACAAAAAAGATTTCGGTTGTTCGTTAATCTAAGAATAATAAGGAGAAGAGAGCTGTTTCTACAGTTCTCTTTTATGTAAATGATGAAAGCCCAAAATTATTTCAATTAAAGATCAGTTTCTAAAAATATAGTCCAGGTTTTAGACAAACAGTTTATCTGTTAATTGATAAATCATTTCTGCTAACTATCACTTGTTTAAGCAAACTAATCAATCAGCCTTTTTATCCAACTAATGCGAAAATAATTTCAATAAACAAATCAATTCTAACACCTTCTATTCATTAATCATTAAAAAAATTTTATGAAACAGTTACTCCTTCTTCTGAACAAAAAGATCGTAACGCGGCTCTTGCTATGTATCATTTTATTAAGTGGCATCTTCATGAGTTGCAACAAATCTGAGCGTTTTCCAATTCCGGGGAGAAATGACGCGGCCCGGTATTCCTCTGATGTAATAGACAAATGGATGACCATGCAAATACGGCTTGAAAGGGATGCCGTAGGAATTCCAAATGTATCTTTCGAAAGATATTATGCCTATTCAGGAATAGCAGCATTTGAATCACTGGCTCCGGGAACGAGCTTAAACAATTTTACACATGCTCAATGGAACGGGCTAACAGGCCTTCCCGAAGCAGACAGAATGAATTTTTATTATTGGCCTGCGAGCGTAAATACCGCACTGGCTTACATGAACAGAAATATTTTTACAACTGCAACGGATGTTGATAAAGCGGCGATTGACTCACTCGAGCAGGCTTTAAATGCATCCTATCTTTCTACACAAAATGCGCAGGTAATTGCCCGGTCAAATGCTTTTGGAAGAGCCGTTGCTACCGCTGTTTTTAATTGGTCTGAAACAGATGGATACAAACACGACAGCGACCCATACACTCCGCCTGTTGGCCCGGGTTTATGGGTGCCTACACCACCTGCATTTGCACCGGCAAGTACACCCTATTTTGGAAATAACAGGACGATTATTGCAGGAAGTATCAACAACACAATTCCCGGACCTCCGATAGCTTATTCAGAGACTCCGAATTCACCATTTTATCTGATGGTAAAGAATGTTTATGATGTATCACAAACGCTAACGTCTGATCAAATAGCGCAGGCATTATTCTGGAGAGATGTTCCTGGTGTTACCACTGCCGGTCATTGGCTAAGCATTTTACAACAGGTGTTGAAACAAACCAACACACATCTTGATAAAGCTGCGTTTGCGTATGCAATAGCGGGCGTATGCCAAAGTGATGCATCTATCAGCTGCTGGCAAACAAAATATAAGTATTCACTTGTTCGTCCCATCACTTATATTCAAAATGTAATGGGCTATACAACCTGGGCTTCACTATTAACAACACCGGCTCACCCGGAATATTCTTCCGCACATGCTGTTATTTCCAGTGCCAATGCGCAGGCCTTAGATGCTTTATTCGGAAACATCGGAAGTTTCACAGACCATACTTATGATTATTTGGGTTATGCTCCGCGAACTTTCAGCTCATTTGATTCAATTGCTATTGATGCAGCAAATTCAAGAGTTTTGGCTGGCATTCACTATCAACCATCATGTGATACAGGATTAATACAAGGCAAACGCGTATCAGTTAATATTCTAAAGAAACTGGGACTGCAGGTACAGAAATAAATTTAATCGGGAGATTGCTTCATCATTGTTGAGCAATCTCTCTTTTATTTTACACCTTGTCGTGTGCACATAAGCATTCCCACGGTACTTTTTATTAAACATCAATCTCAAACTATGCTTCAAATTAGTTACAAACATTAATACTTTTCCTGAATGAGGAATCAATAGCATATCGTCTGTTTGTTTTAAATATTCAAACAGCAGTTTTTGGTAATTGTTTTAATATAAGTAATGACCGTTTTAAAGGAATTATACTGGTGTTATACAGAACATAATAGTTCACTGTCGGTTTATTATCTAAACTGTATCGCCTTTACAGGTCGTATCGTCTTTATAAATAAAGTTGGCAGCAGCAATGCAAGCATACAAACCAATAATGTTCCCGCACATACAGCAACAACTTCCCACCAGATAATATATACCGGCGCTTCTGAAACATAATAGGCAGATTCATCCATTTTTATAAAACCTGTATGTTGTTGTAAAATACAAATGCCTAAACCAATCACAAGACCTAAAAAAATTCCAACGCCTGCAATAATGGTTGAATGATATAAAAATATTTTTTGAATCGTCCAGTCGCGGCTGCCGATAGCTTTTAAAATACCCACCATTTTTGTACGTTCAAGAATTAAAATAAGTAAACAGGTTATAAGATTTATAACAGCAACAATACTCATTACAATAAAAATAACCGTGCGGTTAACATCCTGGATTTGCAACCAGTCAAATATGTTTGGATAGATCTGCTTTATTGTTCTGCTTATCCATGCCTGTGGTAATATTTCATACAATTGCGTGTTGATGGTATCCATTTTTTTATAATCATTCAAAAAAACTTCATAGCCACCAACTTCATTATGCTGCCAGTTATAAACACGTCGTAATAAACGTATATCACCTATAGCAAAAGTTTTATCGTATTCATCGATGCCTGTTTTAAAAAGTCCGCAAACATGCAGGCGCCGTACAGAGGCTCTCTGTTCTTGCTGATTGATAAAATAAACATTCACTGAGTCATCAACTTTTACCTGTAATTCATTTGCAATAAACTGTGAGAGCAAAATATCTTTACTGTATGCAGTATCATTAAATTTTGGAAAAGTGCCTTGCTTTAAAAAAGATTGAAGATTACTGAAATGATAATTGCTTTCAACGCCTTTAAATAAAATGCCCTCGATCTCTTTATTTTTTTCAACCACTGCGCTTTTAGTGGCAAAAGCCTGTACTTGTTTTATTTGCGGAAATGTGTGCAGTATCTGTGTTGTTGTATCGTTGGGTGGCGACGGTGTTTCTTCTGCTATGTAAGATTTATCCGGCTCATATTCCTGAACGCGTAAATGTCCCCAGAAATTAAATATTTTGTTACTGATTGCGTATTGAAATCCGTTAACAAAGGCAAGCGTGATGATCATGGCAGCAACGCTCACCGCTGTTGCTGCGGTTGCTAAACGAATAATGAATCTTGAGAAAGAACGTTGATTGTTGAAGGCTATTCGTTTTGCAAGAAATGATGCGAGCTGCATGATTGTGGTAAAGATAACGCATCATATTTTGTAATTGTTTGAATGGGATTATTTGAAAAAATTTTAGCTCAAATTTTTATCCTTATAAAAAGATTTGTTTCAAACTTTCCAGGATAACCGGCATAAGGAGGATGACATGATAAATGGTTGCAAAAATTTTGTTTGCAATACACTTCCAAAAAATTCTTTTTTCGTGATGTTTAAAATCGAAACAATCAAAATCATGATGGCCATCCGTTTGAGGCAAATAAGGAACACTGTTTTCGTTGTTATGTGTTGCGGTTTTGTTTTCTTCATGTGAAGATGAATAATTATTGGCCTTATGATTAAAAGCGAATGCAGGTTGCTTAAAGCTTCCATTATTATTATTGATGGAAAAAATGAGCGCAAATGCAACTAAAATTATCCGGGGAACGATTTGAGTTTTCATTGTTTTTGTTTTGAATGATGACTCAAAATTGCCCTCGCACATACCCCTGAATCAAGGTAGAAAACACGCAAAAAAAAGAATGCGTATTAGTGCTGTTAAGCAGGTTTTAGAAATGCGTAGAACTACGCACAGCAAGGGTTTGCGTAGAAATACTGTTAAAAGATTTTTGGCAAATTGAAAAAGAAGATTTAGATTGGTGTAGCAAACCTTATTAACACACACTTAAAGCCTGCTGCTGATGAAAACTTCGCTTATTAAATTGCTGACAATTTTCTTTTTCAGCTTTTTGTGCTTTTGCTGCAACAATCCTGAAAAAATAAAATTAGCACTACCTGCAGTTAATGTTCAGTTTTATTCAATGACCTTATCTAAAGTAGAAATTAAAAAATATCTTGCTTCAGATAACGATCGAAACTTCAGGAGACTTATCTTTCAGTTCTACCAGGAACAGGCAGGCAACACGATAAAGTATAAAATACGTGGTTGGTTATTGAAAGAGGATTTGTCATCTTATCCTGCGGCAGGCAATTTATTAACTACAGGTTCACCGATCACCCAGAATATTCCTGCTTCTCCTGTTTATTTTGCCAACTGTGAAGTAAAGAATACAGATTTTATACGTGATATTCTTCAGCAAGTTGGAGGTCTCAACGGAAACTGGCAGTTCATTACGCTTACACCTCAACAAAATGCTGACGGTTACTTGCAGGTTTTATTAGAAGTTGATATACCGGGCTTTTTAAAAGCTAAGACAGTTGCTAATCCATGTCCTCCTAAAACGCCTCAAGGTTAAATTTAAGAACTATTAAAACTGTACTTATGAAACAGATTTTCAGATGTGTTTTACTGCTCACTGCCTTATCATTTTTTTCAAATAGCTGTACAAACAAACCGCCGGCCGCCAATCGATCTGCCGTTGTTAATACAGACTCTGTTTCTGAATGTTCAAACCGGGTATTGGCAGCATTAATAACACCGGGTGATCTTCAAACGATACTTAACACTCCCGGGTTTAGTAAAGTTTATATGCAATTTAAAACTAACGATGATCACAGTTTTTATCCGGCTGCTTATGCAGGCGCTTACCCGTTTACTGATGTAAGTAATTATCTTCACCCATTAAATCTTTCTACACCATTCTTACCACATCGGCCATATATTTTTGGAAATTTAGAATGGACTTTTCCCTCATTATTTCACCCGGATATGTCACTTCAATATTATTGTCTTATACCAATAATGGATGCGGATGATAACACACACGTTTCTTATACCTATTTTGGAATACCATTATCATTTCATTACAAAGACAGCACTTATGTTGTTGATACTACGTTTGTAGTACATTCAAACCAACAACAATTAGATTCTTTGGCGTCGTATGCAATGAAAACTACCGGCTCTGTAAAAATTAATCCTTGTCCTCCTAAAAAACCCAATCCATAATCTTAATTCAGTATGCAAAAAATCCTGGATTGGTCAGAGGTTTGGACAGTTTTAATTCCGATAATTATTTATGTTATAAAAACACCACAAGCAAAATACTTAAAGCCAATTATATTATACCTTTTAATTGCCTTCGTTTTAAATTTCATTGGTGACATTATTGAAGAAAATTTTTATCACGATCCGCAATGGGTGGTGAAAATAAATTATAACCAGCCCTTTTATAACATTCATTCTATTTCAAGGTTAATTCTTCTTATTTATTTTTTTAGAAAGATAAATATTCCGGTAAATAAAATACTGAGAACATTTATCCCGGTATTTGTTGTTTTGATACTTGTTATAAACTTTAGTTTTTTTCATTCATTCAAAAATTTCAGTTCATTAACTTTTTCTGTTGAAGGTATTACCCTGATAGTTTTGTGTGTTTTATATTTTTTTCGAAGACTTCAATCAGATCAAACGTCAACAGCTTTTGATTCCTCAATGTATATTGTAACCGGGCTTGCTATTTACGAAGCAGTTTGTTTTCCGATATTTCTTTTTTATAACACTTTAATTAAGCAAACAGAACACTTTGCTATAAATATTTGGGATGTACATAACATTGCCTACATTGTATTTTGTTTGTTTATAGCTCGCGCTTTTTATGGAACTTCTCAACGTGCAGTTTGATAATATTACGCTACTCGTTTCTATAGCAATTGCAGTAATGCTTTTGCTCATTATTAGTTTTCTTCTCGCATTCAATACATCTCAGCGCAAAAAATTTCAGTACCAGCAAAATTTATTAAAGCTAAAAGAAGAACAACAAAACGAATTAATAAAAGCAGCGGTAAGAAGTGAAGAAACAGAAAGGCATCGAATATCAGAAGAATTACACGATGAAGTAGGAGCGTTGCTCTCCGCAACTAAATTATATTTAAGTAATCTGCATGACAAGTATGGACATGAAGACCGGGAAATCTATAAAAAATCACTCGACCTGTTAGATGAGTCCATTCATAAAGTGCGTTCTATTTCGCATAACCTGCATTCAGGCATTTTAAAAGAATTGGGGTTGAACCAGGCACTGCAAAGCTTTGCGCAAAAACTAAATCAACCAGATCGTTTGCAGGTAATAACAAACCTTGATGAACATTATAGCTCAAAAGATCCGGAGAATGATATCACCATGTACAGGATCATCCAGGAGATATGCGGTAATATTATAAAACACAGCCACGCTACGCAACTAAAAATAACATCTCATATAGAAAACAGCGTTTTAACTCATATAGAAAACAGCGTTTTAACTTTCAGTATTCAACATAACGGCGAAGGATTAACGCAGGATGAATTTGAAAGATTGCGTTACGAAACCAAAGGTCTCGGTTTAAAAAATATTCAAAACCGCATCATTTTATTGAAAGGCAAAATAAATTTTGAACGACACGAAAATGAAAACACAATTACATTAGTTATACCGGTAAATACGCTGCTATGAATCCCATTACAATTGCAATTGCAGATGACTATAAAATCTTTCGGGATGGATTAAAACTATGTTTTGATGCTGATAAAAACCTGAAGGTTTTATTTGATGTTGATAATGGTGAAGAATTAATTGAAGCACTAAAAACACAACAACCTGATATCATCATTATGGATTTGAATATGCCATTGCTCGATGGCATGGAAGCAACAAAACAGATTCGAAAAAAATATGAGGATATTAAAATACTTGTTATCACTATGTACGATAGTGATAAATTTATTATTAACCTGATGGAAAATGGTGCGCATGGCTATTTACTCAAAAATGCAGAGCCAAAAGAAATTATTAAAGCAATTTATGCACTGCACGAGAATGGTTATTACTTTAATGATCTTGTAAATAAAGCATTGCTGAAAAAGCTGGTGATGAAAAATAATTTAAAGCCTTCCTTTAATCATAACATTGAATTAACTGAAAGAGAACAGGAAGTTTTAAAAATGATTTGCGAAGAAAAAACCGCAGCAGAAATTGGTAAAGAAATTTTTCTAAGTCCGCGCTCTGTTGAAGGTATTCGTACACGCTTAATTGAAAAAGTTGGCGTTCGAAATACCGCAGGCTTGGTAATGTTTGCTGTGAAGAATGGCTTGGCAGATTGATGATTTATTTTTTATTCCGCAACATCGCTTCATATTCATCAAAAAAATCAAACTCATTTTGCACGGCAATCGGCTCCATGCTTTGTTTGTCTATATCTAAATTCATTACTTCTTTTTCAGCAACATTAAAAGGTTTCCAAGCAGGCAAATTATTACCATTTGGATTTCCTGTCTTTGCAAAGTTTACCCAATAATCGCTAATGATATCTGCAAGATTTTTATCAGCGTCTGTCCATTGCAGATCCCACGTTTGTAAATTATCTAATGCAAATGGAATTTCTGAAGAATGAAATGCACCATATTGTTCTTCGCCCGGTGATGTGCGTTTAAACAAATAAACATAAACAGGATTTTTGCCTTTTGTAGTTTCAAGTGTCGCCCATGCATAAGCTTGCCATGCAAAAGTTTCATCACGATTAAAAGCAAACAAAGATTTTTTTACTTCATCAGTTGTATTTCCGGGAAATGCTTTTAAATAATCATCAGCGAGTATTCCATATTTTTCTTTTGATTGTTGAATGTATGTTGCAACATCCGGAGCGTTTGGAGGAAAGCCATCATCAGCATTCCAGCCGGTTAAAATAGCAACATCATTTTGTTCATGATTATTATAAATTGAATAAACATCTTTCGGCAAAACGTAACCATCAATTACAGGTCCTGCATTAAAACCTGCAGATAATTTCTGTAATGAATCGGCAGAAATTTTTCTTAGATCTTCAATTGATGTTGCATGAATTTTTTGCATCCAGTCTGCACCGATTTTTTCTGCTGATTGTAAGTTTTCAATTCTATCCATCGCGGAAAACATGGCACCGCTCTCTGCAATGGCTCTTTTGAATAATCCTTTTGCAAGCGGTGATGCAGTTAAGGCACAAACACTAAATGCGCCTGCAGACTGACCTATGATAGTTACATTATTTGGATCACCACCAAATGCCGCAATATTTTTTTGAACCCATTTTAATGCAGCAATCTGGTCTAGCAAAGCATAATTGCCTGATGATTTACCGTTTGATTCCTTTGTTAATTGAGGATGAGCCAAAAAACCAAATACACCAACACGATAAGGAATTGAAACAAACACAACACCTTTCTTCGCCATATTCTCACCATCATAAATAGCACATGCAGTTCCGCCGGAAACAAAACCGCCACCATAAATCCAAACCATAACAGGTCTTTTTTCCTTGGATGATTTTGCGCCGGTCCAAACATTTAAATACAAACAATCTTCACTGATAGGAGATGGGGGAATTAAATAAGGTGCCGTGTACATCATGAATGGAACAGGCTTGTTTTGCATCGGGCTTGCGGCAAAGGCATCACATTTTTTTATGCCAGGCCAATGTGCAACCGGTTGAGGCGATTTCCATCTTAATTCACCAACCGGAGGCGCTGCAAATGGAATTCCCTTATATATGTGTATTGAATCATCTTTATTGATTCTCCCCGAAATAAAACCTGCATCGGTTTTGATAGTATCCATCTGAGCAGATGCAGACAAGCAAATAATTAAAAATGCAATCATCAATTTTGGGCGAGCTGTCATTCATTAATTTTGAAAAATGAAGATAAAGTCAAAATAATTTATGAGGATTGTATATTTCAATCTAAATAATTCTAAAAAACTTTCTTAAAAGCTTGTGTGGTATAACCAATACACATAACTTTGCGCTCCCAAAATGAAAATTTTGGTTTGAATTATGTCTCAGCGAATCAGAATAAAATTACAGTCATACGATCACAACCTGGTTGATAAATCAGCAGAAAAAATTGTAAAAACTGTACGTAGCACAGGTGCCGTAGTAACAGGACCAATTCCTCTTCCTACACATAAGAGAATTTTTACTGTTCTTCGTTCACCGCACGTAAACAAGAAAAGCCGTGAACAGTTTCAGTTGGCAACACACAAACGTTTATTGGATATTTACACTTCTTCATCAAGAACGGTAGATGCATTAAGTAAACTGGATTTGCCTTCTGGTGTTGAAGTTGAGATTAAAGCCTGATGAATTGCTGAATCAAGTTTAGGGTTCGGCAAATAATCAAACAAAAAAGTTCTTATAAATATATCATCTGTCAAGTTTCGATTATTATCGTAATGAAAACAGCTCTGAAAATTAATTGCTGAATAAAGATTGAGTTATTAATCCGATAATCAGGTTAATCTACTCAAATCCGGGTTCAGACGAACATATAAACAAGCCCTTCGAGGTTTGTTTACTGCCGGTACTTCTCCTCCGATAGCAATCGGAGAACAAAAGAAAAGGTCGGTGGCAAACAGGGATCGATGCCGTACATGCGGCAGTCCTTATAACCTGCGGGGCGAAAACCGCAAACAATGAAAGGAATTATTGGAAAAAAGATTGGGATGACCAGCATCTTCGCTGCCGATGGAAAGCAAACAGCTTGCACCATTATTGAAGCGGGTCCCTGCGTAGTAACACAGGTTAAAACAAAAGAAACCGATGGTTACACTTCTCTTCAGCTTGCTTTCGGTGATAAAAACGAAAAGCATTCTATTAAAGCTGAAACAAATCACTTCTCAAAAGCTAACACTGCTCCTAAAAAATTCGTAAAAGAATTCCGCGATTATACTATTGAAAAAGCATTAGGTGATACTATTACTGTTGATATTTTCGCTGAAGGAGAAAATGTTGACGTAGTTGGTACATCAAAGGGTAAAGGTTTCCAGGGTGTTGTTAAACGTCATGGATTCCATGGTGTGGGCGGACAATCACATGGTCAACACGACCGTTCAAGAGCTCCGGGTTCAATCGGTAACTCATCTGATGCATCACGCGTTTTTAAGGGTGTTCGTATGGCAGGTAGAATGGGTAGCGATCGCGTTAAGCTGAAAGGCTTGAAAGTGGTAAAAATATTTCCTGATAAAAATTATATTCTTATCAGCGGTTCTGTGCCGGGTCACAACGGCTCTATTGTTTTAATTCAGAAATAAATTAGAAGAAATGCAAGTTGACGTTTTAAATATAAAGGGCGAAAAGACCGGCAGAACATTGGAATTGCCTGATGATATTTTTGGTATTGAACCAAACGATCATGTAATTTATCTGGCAGTTAAACAGTATCAAGCCGCACAACGCCAGGGAACACATAAAGTAAAAACACGTGCTGAAGTGCATGGTGCAAGCCGCAAGCTTCATCGCCAGAAAGGTACAGGTGGTTCAAGAAAAGGTAATATCAGAAACCCTTTATATAAAGGTGGTGGTACTGTGTTTGGTCCTAAGCCGCACAGCTATGATTTTAAGCTGAATAAAAAAGTAAAAGACTTAGCTAAGGTTAGCGCTTTATCACACAAAACAAAAAATAATGCGCTGGTTGTGATTGAAGATTTTAAGCTGGACGCGCCTAAAACAAAAGAAGTTGCAGACGCTTTAAAAAGTTTAAAAATTAATGATAAAAAAACATTGTTTGTTGTTGATGAATTTAACGACAACCTGTTTTTAAGTCTTCGTAATATATCAAAAGTTGAAAGTACCGTTTTAGCTGACTTAAATACTTATGATATAGTGAATGCAGATGTTGTGGTGCTGACAGAAAACTCAGCAAAAATTTTTACAGAAGAAGCTGAAGAAGCAACAGCAGAATAATTGAATAACATTTCAATAAAAGAAAATGCAATTAGCAGAAGTTTTAATAAAACCGATACTTACAGAAAAAGCAAATGCGCAGCAGGAAAAGTTGAAACGCTATGCTTTTAAAGTAAATCGTAAAGCAAACAAGCTTGAAATTAAAAAAGCGGTTGAAGAATTTTACGGTGTTTCAGTTGTTGATGTAAATACATTAGTTGCGCCGGGAAAAAATAAAACACGTTTTACAAAAGCAGGTTTTATTAAAGGTGTAAGACCAGCTTATAAAAAGGCATTGGTAACAGTAGCAGAAGGTGATACAATTGATTTGTACGCTAATATTTAAATTAAAAAGCAATGGCATTAAAAAAATATAAACCGGTTACAGCAGGTACGCGTTGGAGAATTGGCAATGCATATGCCGAGCTTACATCTGATACGCCCGAAAAGAGTTTGCTTGAACCAATGCATAGCACGGCTGGTCGTAATGCACAGGGTCGTCGCTCAATGCGGTATAGTGGCGGTGGTCATAAAAAGAAATATCGTGTTATAGATTTCAGACGCAATAAGAAAGATATTGCAGCAAAGGTGTTAACTATTGAATACGATCCGAACCGTTCTGCATTTATTGCTTTGGTTGAATATACTGATGGTGAGAAAAGATACATTATTGCACCACAAGGTTTGCAGGTTGGCACAACAGTAACTTCCGGCGATGCAGTTGCTCCTGAAATTGGTAATGCATTGCAGTTGAAAAATATGCCGCTCGGTACTAATGTTCACAATATTGAAATGCAGCCAGGTCATGGTGGTAAGTTGGCAAGAAGCGCAGGTTCATCTGCACAGCTTACAGGTAAAGAAGAAAAATATGCTGTTTTGAAAATGCCTTCAGGCGAATTGCGCAGAGTATTAGTTAATTGTTATGCAACTGTTGGTGTTGTTTCTAACAGCGACCACAATTTGCAGACAATGGGTAAGGCGGGAAGAAATCGCTGGAGAGGCATTCGTCCCCGTAACCGCGGTGTTGCTATGAACCCTGTTGACCATCCGATGGGTGGTGGTGAAGGTAAAGCTTCAGGTGGTCATCCAAGAAGCAGAACCGGTAAATATGCAAAAGGTCAGATAACAAGAAAGCATGGTAAGAGCAGCAATAAACTTATCCTGCAAAGAAAGAACGGAAGAAAATTAGCGAAGTAAGAAAATCGTAAATCAGAAATCGTAAAATCAGAAATACAAAATGGGTCGTTCGATTAAAAAAGGTCCTTATGTTGATGTAAAACTTGATAAGAAAGTTAATAATATCAATGAAGGAAAAAATAAAAAATCAGTGATTAAAACATGGAGCCGTCGTTCCACAATTACTCCTGATTTTGTTGGTCACACTTTCGCAGTGCACAACGGAAATAAATTTATTCCGGTGTATGTAACAGAATTTATGGTAGGTCATAAATTAGGTGAATTTGCACCAACAAGAAACTTCAGAGCACACTCAGGCAATAAACAATAAACAGTTTTCAATTTGAGGTTTTCAGTTGCTTATTAACTGGAAACTGAAAACCGGAAACTCGAAACTTATAAAATGGAAGCAGTAGCAAAACTTAGAAATTATCCAACAGGTCCGCGCAAAATGCGTTTGCTGGCTGATGTTATTCGTGGCATGCAGGTTGAAAAAGCACTTGGCATTTTAGAACATCATCCGCAACACAACGCAACACCGTTGGCAAAACTTTTAAGAAGCGCCATCAATAACTGGCAACAGGCAAACACAGATGCAAATGCAGCTGACGCAAACCTTTTTGTGAAAACAGTTTTTGTTGATGGTGGAAGAGTATTAAAGCGTATGCGCCCTGCACCACAAGGTCGTGGTTACAGAGTGCGTAAACGCAGTAATCATGTAACGATAATCGTTGACAGTAAATAATTTAATAATTCGGCAATTAGACAATTTGCCAATTAAGAATAAAAAATAAAAAGGATTTGAAGATTTGATTTCATTGTCTCATTATCAAATTTTCAAATTGTCAAATTCAAAATATGGGTCAAAAAGCAAATCCAATTGGTAACCGGTTAGGTATTATTCGCGGATGGGAAAGCAACTGGTATGGCAGCAAAAAAGATTTCGCCAAGAAGCTCATCGAGGATAATAAAATCAGGAATTATCTTAATGCGCGTATCAACAAAGGCGGTATTTCCAAAATTGTTATTGAGCGCACATTAGGTAAGTTGATTGTAACAATACATACATCAAAGCCGGGAATCATTATTGGTAAAGGCGGTGGTGAAGTTGACAGAATTAAAGAAGAGTTGAAGAAGCTTACGAACAATGAAGATGTTCAGATAAACATTCTTGAAATTCGTCGCCCTGAATTAGATGCAATGATTGTTGCAGACAACATTGCGCGCCAGATTGAAAATCGTATCAACTATAAAAGAGCTATAAAAATGGCAATTGCTTCATCACTTCGCATGGGTGCTGAAGGAATAAAAGTAAAAGTTGCGGGTCGCTTAGGTGGTGCAGAAATTGCACGTACTGAAGAAATAAAACAAGGTCGTACGCCATTGCATACATTCCGTATGGACATTGATTATGCAAATGTTTTTGCTTTAACGGTGTACGGTAAAATTGGTATTAAAGTATGGATTTGTAAAGGTGAAGTTTTAGGTAAACGTGAATTGAATCCAAACTTTATTGGCGGCAAGAGTGATGTAAGTGATAGAAGAGAAAGAAGACCGGGTGGTGACAGAGACAGAAACGATGACCGTCGTGACCATGGCAGAGATAATCGTGGTGGTGGAAGAAGAGATAATAGAAGATAAAAAAGCTGCGAGCTACGAGCCATGAGCTACGAGCTGCACAAGAAATAAATGTTGTAAACGCTCAAAGCTCGAAGCTGAGAGCTTAAAGCTGAAAAATATGTTACAGCCGAAAAGAACGAAACACAGAAAAGCACAGAAGGGAAGAATTCGCAGCGTTGCAAAGCGTGGCACTTCAATAGCTTTTGGTTCTTATGCATTAAAATCATTAGAACCAATATGGTTAACCAACAGGCAGATTGAAGCTGCACGCCAGGCTTTAACACGTGCTATGAAACGTGAAGGAAATGTTTGGATTCGCATATTTCCTGATAAACCAATCACACGCAAACCGCTTGAAGTGAGAATG
>DASZUY010000144.1:0-5985 GCA_035547495.1 Parafilimonas sp.
AATTGCCGAAGTGGCGAGCATGAGCATGGAGCTTTTAACAATGGATAAATGGAATGTGTTTTTTGATGATGCAGAAGAGTTGAAACGTGCAAAAGAACATCAGTTGGAAAGAGTGATAACTATTTTTCCATGGATTGCAACGATTGATAAATTTCAGCATTGGGTATACGAACATCCGCAACATACTATTGAAGAAAGAACTGAAGCCTGGGTAAATATTTTGAATGAGTTTTCAACAAACACCGTTGATTTTTCAGGATTGGAAAAATACAGGAAAATTAGCTGGCAACGACAATTGCATTTGTTTGAAGTTCCGTTTTATTATATTGAATATGGTATTGCACAATTAGGTGCAATTGGTTTGTGGATGCAATACAAAAAAAATCCGCAACAAGCTTTAAATAATTATATCAACGCATTGAGTTTAGGCGGAACGAAGACACTTCCGGAATTATATGCAGCCGCAGGTTTAAAATTTGATTTATCTCCAAACCACATTAAAACATTAATGGAATTTGTAAACGAAGAGATGGAAAAATTATAACCGCTTTCGCAAACAAATTGAACAATCTGTTGTTTTAATTTTTACGATATGGGCATCTGGCGACAAATACAAACTTATCTCTTTATAAAAAAGCGCGACCCAAATGCGCCCGATACAAAGTATGTGAAATACATGCATGGCATGAACCGCATTTCTCTGTTCATGTTTTTAATATGCCTTATAATTATTTTGATCCGTTACGTAATTATTCCGCTGTTTCATTAGCAGCTCTTCCGCACAAATTGTTTATTGCTTTTTAAAACTAAGCGCTGCAGAATTCATGCAATAACGCAAACCAGTTGGTTCAGGACCGTCATTAAATACATGACCAAGATGCGCACCACAATTTTTACAATACACTTCTGTTCTTGTCATGCCAAGTGAATTGTCTTCTCTTTCGCCAACATATTTTTTGTTGAGCGGCGCATAAAAACTTGGCCAACCCGTACCGCTTTCAAATTTTGTTTCACTGCTGAATAAAGGTACACCGCAACAAACGCAATAGTAAATTCCTTTTTCATGATTGTTCCAATATTTACCGGTAAAAGGTCTTTCTGTTGCTGCGTGTCTCGTTACCTCATATTCTTCGGGAGTCAACATCTTTTTCCATTCTTCATCTGTTTTTGTAACCGCAAATTTTTCCTGAGATTGCTGCTGTTGTTGTGCGCAGGATGAAATAGTAATTGCAGCCAGAAAACAAGAAAATAAAAATATTTTTTTCATGATTGTCTTAATATACTTGATAAACGCAAAAATTGTCCGGATGGTTTGTTAAAACCCGGATGTGATAAAAACGTGATAATTAAATATCTCAATGATAGATAAAATCAAAAATTATTTTAGCAGCATTGGCAGAAGCGTTGCCGCCCGCGGATAAAATGTTTTTTAAATCTTCATAATCCTTCTTTAATTGTTCTTGCCTTTTATAATCAAAGAGCAGTTCCGTTAATTCGTTAGTAAGATTACTTACGGTTAATTCATTTTGTATTAATTCTTTTACAACGGGCTTATCCATTATCAAATTCACCAGCGAAATATATTTTATTTTAATTACGCGCTTTGCAATTTGATAACTCACATTACTTCCTTTATAGCAAACCACTTCAGGCACGGCAAACAATGCAGTTTCTAATGTTGCTGTTCCGCTGGTAACGAGTGCAGCTGTTGATTGCATTAGCAATTCATATGTTTTATTTCGAACAGACGAAACATTTGTATAACGCTGCATGAAGCTCGCATAAAATTCATCATCTAATGCAGGTGCTTTTGCCAAAACAAATTGATACTGCGGAAACGCTTTACTTACTTCAAGCATAATGGGAAGCTTTTTTGCAATCTCTTGTTTACGGCTGCCGGGTAGAAGAGCGATTAAGTTCTGAGTTTTCAGTTTTGAGTTTTCAGTTCTCTGTTCAGCGTTCACTGCTAACTGCTCACTACTCTTAAATTCTTCAATCACCTGTACCAATGGATGACCAACATAATCAACATCCCAGTTCCATTTGTTTTTATAATATTCTTTTTCGAAAGGAAGAATCACAATCATTTTGTCGATTGTTTTTTTCATCTTCGGTACGCGACTTTCTTTCCATGCCCAAACCTGCGGAGAGATATAGAAAACAATTTTAGCCGTGAGCTGTGAGCTGTGAGTTGTGAGCGATTTCGCCCATTCCGCAATGCGTAAATTAAAACCGGGATAATCAATAAGTATTAAAACATCGGGTTTGAATTTAAGAATATCTTCTTTACAAAATTTAAGATTGGCGAGAATGGTTTTTAAATTCATGATCACTTCTGCAAAACCCATAAATGCTAAATCACGGTAATGTTTTACAAGCGTTGCGCCTGTTGATTGCATCATGTCGCCACCCCAACAACGAATATTGGCGCTGCTATCTAATTTTTGTAATTCTTTAATAAGGTTGCTGCCATGCAAATCACCACTTGCTTCACCCGCAATGATGTAATACTTCATTCAATCTTAGATGAGTTAATGTCTAATGCAGTAAAGGAAAGAAAAGTTTATGAAGTTCTGTCATTATAATCTTTTTCAACAAACGCTCTGTACTCCGGATGACGGTTTAACCATGCTGAAACATAAGGACAAAATACGAGCACCTTTCTTTGCTGTTGCTTTGCCTGTTCAAAAGCAAATTGTGCAAGTTGCGAAGCAATGCCCTGCCCTTCTGCTTCTTCAGGAACCTCTGTATGCATCAATGCGAGCTTGCCGTGTTCCCAGCGATAAGCAATAAAAGCAAACTTATCTCCAACAGGTGTTTCAAATCGAAGTTCTTCTGTATTATCGGTGATATTAATTGTGTTGTTCATACTAAAAATAAAGTTAGAATTATGCCAGAAATTCTTAAATGTAAAACGGTTTGCAAAAATGCTGAATAGAATTTTTTTGCTGAAGGGCGGCGGATAGAAGTGAATACCCCGCTGAAGGTTTTGCGCGTTGATTTTGCGGCGGAGTAGTAACGAATAGCCGCTACTAAAGTTGAATAACGCGATGCAGTTCATCGCCCCCAATAAAAAATTTATAAAAACAATTTAAACACGATGGCGGCAACGGCATAAATGCACGAAATGATGAAGATGCCTTTGCCTGTTTCGTCGCGGCGCGTGTTGAAATAGATGGTAAGCAATGCAACGTTGGCAAACAATGCAAATGTTGAAATGGCGGAAAGCAATGATTTGTTTGAAAAGATGACGGAGCAAAAATCGCCGACGGAATAAGTGGGATAGAACTTCCAGAAATAATAGCCAAGCAAGCCGAGCAGCGGCGCAAACAAACCGAGAATGATGCCAAAGAGAATTGAATTGCGTTTCAATGTTTATGCGTTAATGCTTTTTGCAACTTAGTTTTCAGCGTATAATTTGTTAGGTCGAACTGCACGGGTACAACGCTGATATAATTATTTTCCAGCGCCCACACATCTGTGTCTTTCCCTTTATCGAAGTTCTGAAATTCTCCGGTTAACCAATAATATTTTCTGCCACCGGGATCCTGGCGCTCATCAAAACGCTCTTCATATTTTGCGTATGCCTGCCTGCAAACTTTTAAACCCTTTAATTCATTTTTTTTAACGGGCGGAATGTTTACGTTTAAGCAAAGATGCTTATCAATCTTTTTCTTTAATAGTTGCTCAACCAAAAGATGTGCGTAATAAGCAGCGCCGGTAAAATCTGCATTCATGCTGTAATCGAGCAAAGAAAAACCCACGCTGGGAATACTTTCTATGGATGCTTCAAGCGCAGCACTCATAGTACCCGAATAAATTACATTGATGGAATGATTAGCGCCGTGATTGATGCCGCTTAAACAAATATCTGGTCGCCGATGCAACACTTTATCAACGGCAAGTTTTACGCAATCTACCGGCGTGCCGCTGCATTGATAGGCTTCTATATTTTCAAATGTTGTAACAGCAGATAAACGCAACGGAAAACCAATGGTGATGGCATGACCCATTCCGCTTTGTGGTTTATCGGGCGCCACAACAATTACTTTCCCCAGATCTTTTACCGCTTCTGTTAATGCTTTAATACCCGGCGCGGAAACGCCATCATCGTTTGTAATGAGAATAACAGGTTTTTCTTTGTTTGATTTTTTTACGCTTCGTGCCTTTACCATAAAAGATTTGCAAGATAGTGAGAAGGATGTTTGTTATATGTTTAAATTGTGTATTGGCAACTTAACCATTTCTGTCAAGTTTTATATTTTAAAAAAATTCACCCGCTTGCTTATAACCGAAAAAAAAGATTTGTTGCAACCATTTCTTAAAGAGCTGGAAAAAAATCAGCCCTTGCAAACAGAATTAAAAGAATGGTTAGTAAATAATTTTTCTATTCTGAACATACAAAAAGATGAGATTATTTTATCTGAAGGTGAAACATGCAAATATGCCTGGGTTGTTTTAAATGGGATTATCCGTTCGTTTCATTATGTTGGTGAAGCAGAAGTTACTTCCCGCTTAATGACGCCGTATCATATTATTATTTCACCAGAAAGTTTTTATACACAAACGCCAGCGTTTGAAAGCTTGCAGGCATTGCAACCATCTGTTCTTGCACGGTTACATTACCAGCAGTTAGATCTGCTTTATCAACTGTTCCCTTCATTTAATTATGTAGGCAGAAGGCTTACCGAATATTATCTTTTTATTACAGAAAGAAGATTGCACCTGTTACGAAAACAAAAAGCCACCGATAAATACAAATTCTTTTTAGAGAAATATCCTGATTTGATAAACGAAGTTCCGCTGAAATACATCGCTTCTTTTTTAGGCATTAACCAGGAAACTTTAAGCAGGGTAAGAAGAAAAATAAAATAATCATTTTTTTTTGACTTTTGTCAAACGCCTTTCCTGCATCAGCCGCTAATTTTATTCAACTAAAAACCTTGCTATGAAAGCACATTTAACTTTATTGGCAATCTTTTTATTTTTTGTTGCAGGCGCTCAAACCAAAGAAAAAAATTGGGATGTACGGTTAGCGATTGGCGTTGGCACGTATTCTTTTTTACAAGATGGAGGTCGCTTTTTAAGCTTTGATATTTTTGGCTCTAACCCGGTAGAAGACGCCTTTAACGCAGGAATATTTTACAAATTAAAAGATAGCCGCATAAAATTAGGACTCGTTACTGCTTATACATCAGTAAAACAAACTTATACTGATATCTTTAATTTCTCCGGTTCTGCGGAAGCGCCGCATGTAGTATTTAAAGAAAAGATCTTCGCTGTTATGCCTGCTTTTAATTATAGTTATTTAATAAAAAAACACAGCCAGCTTTATTCTGAAATATGTGCCGGACCTGCATTTTCGAATAAGAAACAATATGAAAAAGGAACAACAGAAAACAAAGCGGATGTAGCTTTTCAATGTACGGTTTTGGGTTATCGGTTTGGTAACCAGGTACAAGCTTATACGGAATTAGGATATGGCTATAAAGGAATTTTGCAGGCAGGAGTTTCGTATGGTTTCTAATTTACTTTTCCGCCGCCATTGGTGTTCTTACTAATAGCAAAAAGTTTAAAGTTTGTTGGCAAAGAATACCAACAAAGGCTTGAACATTTACAAGATACTTCGAAGGAGAGTTTTATGCCTGACGAATGAATAATTAAAATCGATTAAAAACATATTTATTTTGTTGCGTGATGGATGCAATAAAATATAGAGAGGTAAACGATGAAGATATTCCTGCACTTGCAAAACTGCGTTCTGATAATGATGATGAGCAACTATCCTGGCAGCAAAGAATCTCAGGCTATCTAAACGGAACACATCATCCGCAGAAAGCTTTAAATGAACGGATAATTTTTATTGCAGAAGATGATGCAACAATTGTTGGTTTTATTGCGGGACATTTAACGCAGCGATATAATTGCGACGGCGAATTGCAATGGATTAATGTTAGTGAATCATACAGAAACAAAGGAATTGGA